>JAQUPA010000014.1 GCA_028716825.1 Candidatus Paceibacterota bacterium | reverse complement strand
TCCACCTTATTTTGTTAATAATAATTTTATTTTTACGCGAAAGAATGTCTCCCAAAAATCTATCATTAATATTAAAACGGTAATTAAATTCTTTAAGATTCATTGCTGTCCATCTTAATTCTTTTCCTATATCGCTCTCTATTTTTTTAATCGCTTTTGAAATATTATTTTGTGAAATGTTGTCGCCGACAAAGAGAACATCAACTGGTGATTTTCTTTCTTTTAAAAATTCTCCTGATAAAAATAGAAGTTTTACCCTTGGAACTTTCTTAAAAACTATTTTTGCTTCACCAAACAATATTGGAGAAGCGCTAATTACCATACTCCTTAGTTCGGGTAAAAACGGAAATTTTAAATTAAGATTATAATAAACAAACTTTTTTTGTTTCTTTCTTAAAAGAAGATGGATTTTTTGCATCTTTTCCAATTCCATTTTTGCTGCCTTTGAAGAAATCTGGCATTTCTTTGCAACTTCTTTTGAAGTAAATTCTGCTTCTTTATTTTGAAAAAAAAGATTAAGAACCTTTGGTCTTGATTTTGATCCAAGTAAAATTTCGAGCTCTTTAGCCATAAATTTTATAATGTTTATTAGTTTATATTACCAAATTTTAGCAAAAATAAAAATATTATTTGTAGTGTTGCTAAAAATCATCAAATAATATAAAATAAATAAATCTTGTAAAATTTCTAACATGAGAATTAAAGAAATAATCCTCGATAAAAAGGAACCAACTGTTTATTGTGAAAGCTTTGTTTACGAACCAAGTAATTTTGAAGAAGAAAAATTTGGGCGGCTTTTTATGGTAGGAAGAATAAGAAATGTATCAGAAAACTCTTTTTATCTTATAAACCTTTTAGCTTCCCGTGTTAAGAGAGAATACTACAACCTTAGGTATGCATCTGCTTATCAGGCCTTTGAAGCGGCGCTAAAAGAAGGAAATAAGGTTTTAAAAGAAAATCAAGAAAGAATAAACTGGCTTGGTAATCTTGATTTTCTTATCGCAATAGTAGATGAGAAAAAAATTTACTTTACCCTGCTCGGGAAAATGAGAAGCTTTATATTAAGAGAAGATCAAATAATAGACCTTGTAAAAGACTTGATTTTAGAAAAAGATGTACTGTTTCCTTTCTCTACAATACTCCAAAGCAATATCAAAAAAGATGATATTTTACTTTTTTCAACTTCAAATATTTTCTCAAAAGATTTTTTAATAGATAAAGCAAAGGAAGTCTTACCAATGGAAGAAGAAAAAATAGCAAGTTTAATTAATCCAGAAGATAGTGGCGTTGCTTTAATTGTAGAGACGGGAAAAACCGCCGAGGTTGTTGAAAGATTAAAACCTAGCCTTGATGTTACAAAGAAGCCAATGGCAATATCTGGATTTAAACTTCCTAAAAAAGAAAAGTTGGAAGAAGGGAAAGAGAAATTTAAGGCGGGGGTAGAGAAAAGTAAAGGCTTTGCTAAAAAAATGACAGAAAAAGGAAAAACAATCTTTAAGCCGAAAATAGAAAAAATAGGATCTTCTGTAAAAGACAAAAAAGAAGAAGTTGCGCCTCGAATAGCAATTGAAAAAATGCATTATTCACAAAAGTTTAAAACAAAAATTTCTAAACTTTTAAAACAAAAATGGATATTAATTGTAGTTGCCGCAATAATTCTATTAGGGATAATTTTTGGAATAAATCAACAACAAAAAACGCAACAATTAAGAATAATTAATCAAAAAATAGAAGAAGCGAAAGTAAAACAAGACGATAGCGAAAAATATATTATTTATGGCGACGAAGAAAAAGCTCTTCAATCATTAACAGACGGTATTGAAATTTTAGATTCTATTAAAAATCCTCCACCTGCAGAGAAAGAAGAAATCTCAAAATTAAAAGAAGAGCTAAATAAAAACATTGCTGAACTTGTGGGTAGAGAAGTCTTAGGGGATATTAAACCATTATTTACAATACCAACAAATGCAAATGAAAAAGAATGGTCTGCGAGTGGATTTGTAATCAGTAAAGATAATTTTTTTGCATTCTCAAAAAATTCAGCTTACATATATAAATGGAACAACAATGACAAAAAGGGGGAATTCGAAGAAAAAGAAGCAGATATTTTAGGAGCAACTCTTTTAAACGAACAAGCATTTTTCCTTTTATCCCCCACCTCGGTTGTAATTGATGAAAAACAAGAATCATTACAAATAGAATTTCCTTATGAAAACGTAAGTGTAACAAAATTAGATAATTTTGATGGCTATATTTATCTTTTCGACAATAAAGAGGGAGAAGTTATAAAATATAAAGCTTCGAGTTCAAATATCGGAGATCCTGATCTTTGGTTTAAAGAAAGAAATTCAGGAAAAGACGCTGTGTCAATCGCAATTGATGGCAATATTTATCTTTTATATAAAGATGGTACGATTAAAAAATATAGTGGGGGTTCACTAAAGGACGAATTTGAATCTCCAAAAACATATCCGGAGATTACTTCTGCAGCGGAAATTTTCACGTCAGAAGATAATAAATATCTTTATGTGGCCGATCCAAAAAATAATAGAGTTATGCTTATAGATGATACTGGAAACATTGAAAAAGAATATGAAAGCGATCAGTTTAAAAATATGAAAGCGATCTGGGCTAGCGCAAAAGATAAAAATATCTATGTTCTTGCCGGAAATAAAGTTTTTGAAATAAAACGATAAAAAATCTTATAAAAAAACAGCTTTTTAAAAAAAGCTGTTTTTTTGTTTTGACTTTGGAAAATACTCTAATCCGGCAATTTGGCTTTTATTATTAATCTTTTCTTTGCAGTCCCTATCGGCCAACAAGTCATTAAGGTTAGTTGTTCTTTTTTCGTCGGCTTTGTAACGCTAATTTCTGTTTTTTCAATTATTTCTTTATCAAAAACTTCATAATGATATTTTTTATTTTTATAGTAAATAATAATATTTTCTCCAACTTTTAACTCTCCAAGTTTTGCAAAAATTTTTGCATATTTACCCCATCCTATTTCAGAACTCGAATGTCCGAAAATAAAAATATTACTTCCCTCGCCGGGAAACGCCGTGCCTTTCATATGAGCAACTCCTTTTTTCAATTCTCTTTTATAAATATTTTTATTTGCACCATCTACATTTTTTACAATAGGGGCAAAAACATTAATTTTATCAATTTTAATACCAAAATTTTTTATAACCGAGCTAACCTTGTCTTCTTTTCTTGGACGAAAAAAATAATCCTTATTATCTATTTCAATATTTTTTGATATATAAAAACAACCCAAAATTATAATTAAAGATAAAAAAACACCTAAAATCAAAAGAGTAATTTTTATCTTTTTTTCTGGAATTTTTTTTGTCATGTTTTTTAAATTATATCAGAAAAACAAAAACCCAAAAATATCTTGGGTCTTTGTTCTAAAAACTTATTAAATATTCTTATTGTCCCTGGAAAAATCTTACTAACCAGCCAAAAAGACTGAACCTTCCTTCTGTTTCTTCAATTAACTCTTTTAAATTTGTATTTTCCTGTTCAAGAAGCTGTATTTGTTCTTGGATTTCTTTCTCTTGACCTTCATTTTGTAATTGATTCATAACCTGATTAAGCTCTTGAATTCTAAGTCTATTTTTCTCAATCTCTCCCTTTATTTTTTTAATCTCATTATAATCAGGACCAATTAAAAATCTCAATATTAAGTTTCTGTTTTGTATTCTGTTAAGTGCTTCTGACACACTCTCCACTGATCTTGTCTGTTCTTGAATCATTTCTTTCACATTCTCACCAATCTCAGGATTATTTTCTTCAATTTTTTCTGCTGTCTGTGTTAAATTCTGAATGGTATTTGTAACGCGCAATTTATATTCTTCTCCTTGATTAGATGTTCTTTCACGATTGGTCTCTTCTGTCTGAACCTGATTTTGACTTCCTGTCGGCGTGTTTGTTGATGCCTGTGTCTGTATTTGACTTTGTTGCTGATTCTGTTCCTGCGCCATAGTAAAATTTCCCACCAAAAATACTGCTAAAAATAAACAAAGAACGAAAGTTAAAATTTTTTTCATAATTATTATTTTATAAAAAAACGACTTTAAAAAATAACCTTTCTAATTTTTAACGATAAGTTAAACTAGACTTGTCTTTGGTTTTTTTTCATTTTTCTTAAAATTTTAATTTTTTTAAAAACATTTTTCATTTTTCTTAAAATTTTAATTTTTTCCAAAGCATTTGATTTTTTAATAATTCGAAAATAAATAAGACAACCGAGCAATATCAGTAAATATAAGGCAGCCCTTACAATGAAATATCCTTTAAAAGATGCCATTTTAATTATCCAAAACCCAACAGGATAGCCAGATAAAATCCCCCAATGCACACCATCTAAAACTAAAATGGATACCCAACTAAAAATAAAAATTAGCATATACGTTCTTTCTTTTATGCTTTTTGAGTCGTCAAGAAAAGATCCTTTTATAAAATGGTAAATAAAAAGCATGCTCAAAAGTATATTGGCTGGGAAAATAAAACCCCACATAATAATTGTATATATTGTAAAATAATCAAAACCGACAAACATTAATGAAAAAATACCAAAAGCAGAATAAAGCACCCAAACTAACGGCAAAACGGTATTGAAAAATCTTCCTCCTGTAAAATACAATGCAGATCCTCTGTAAAAAAAGAGATAAGAAAGCAAAAGAAAAAAAGAAGAAAAACAATACAAAACCAAGAGAGAGTCATAATTAATTTTTATGCCTAAATTAATAATAAATATTGGAAAATGAACTAAAGACGTAATTGCAAATCCAATTAAATAATGCTGAAAAAAAGCCTTTTTGTTTGAAAGGCTATTTTTGATAACAAGAAAAAATAAAATAAAACTGGAAATAGCAGGAACAGCAGTCACAAATAGAGAGGGAAATAAATCTAACATATTGATACCTTATTTTTAAATTATATCACAAAACTTTATACAGTAAAGAAATAGCGAGAATATAAACCTGAAAATTATTGAAGCGTCCATCCACCATCAACAATAACTGTCTGTCCAGTTATATAATCGGCTTTTTCTGATGCCAAAAAGATAACGGTATTTGCAATGTCTTCTGACGTACCCATCCTACCTAAAGGAATCGCAGCCAACGTTTGCTTTTTAACCTCTTCGCTAGATGCTTTGCTTGCTCCTGGAGTATCAATAGAACCTGGAGCTACTGCATTTACGTTTATCTTTTTAGAAGATAGCTCTAAAGCCAATGCTCTTGTTATGCTGTTTACACCACCCTTTGAAGCACAATAATGAGATAATGATGGAAAACCAATGAAAGCGGCAATTGAAGAAATATTTATAATCTTTGCGCCTTTCTCCATTACTTTTGCTGCGGCCTGTGAACACAAAAAAACGCTTTTTAAATTAACATTTAAAACTTTATCCCAATCTTCTTCTTTCATTTCTAAAAAAGGAACAAAAGGAAAAATACCAGCGTTATTTACAAGAATATCTAACTTACCAAATTTTTCTGTGGTCTTTGCAATTAAATTATCAACTTCTTCTTTTTTTGAAACATCGCATTTTATTGCTAAAGCCTCAACTCCTATATTTTCTATTTCCTTGGAAACTTTATCACAATTCTCTTGATTAATGTCACTAACCACGACGTTACATCTTTCTTTAGCTAGGACAGTCGCTATTCCATAGCCAATTCCCTGCCCCGCACCGGTAACAATTGCTATTTTGTTTTTAAAATCCATAAATTTTTTAAGCTAGCAAATTTAATGTGCCAACTTTTTTAATAATCAACTTTAACCTTTAATAAATTATATCATAAACAAAAAACCTCTACAAAGTAAAAGTAGAGGATTTTTGTAAGGAAAGTTATTCTTTTTCTTCGGGAGGAAGTTTACCAAATTTCCTATCTAAATTTATTAATTTTGGTTTATATTCCTCCATTGCCTGCTTCATGGCCTCTCTGTGCTCTAAGCCCTGGTCTTTAAGTTCAAAAAATCTCTTATCCATCGCCGTTACTATTTCGTCTAGTTCATCATTATATTGTTCTTCTTCTGATCCAATATTTTCTTTTTTGTTTTGTTTTTCTATAATGTCTTTTTCAAAATTTTTTTCTTCTATGTTTGGTTTTTCAAATGAAGACATAAAATATTAGTTAAATTTCTTTTGACTTTAGACCTTTAATATATTCTACCAAAAAACCTCTACTTTGTAGAGGTCTGGGGGCTGCGGGCTTGCCCGCCGAAGCTTTAGCGTAGGCGGGGCGTAGTAGACAATGTTAGAACTGTGGTTAATTTAAGATTTTAACAATCTCGTCTAAATCTTCTATCAGAAAATCAGGGTTCTTTTTTGATAGTTTTTCTTTTAGTTGATAACCCCAACAAACCGCAACAGTTGTTACTCCAACGCTTTTCCCAGCATCTATATCGTGAGTCATGTCCCCCAAATAAGAAGTCTCTTTGGCTATAAAATTATTTTTTTCTAGTATTCCCTTTATTGCTTTTACTTTATCGTGAACACTACTATTTATATCCACAAAGAAATCTTGAAAATTATACCTTTCCATTTCTTCTTTAACTTTTTCTTCAGGGTGTGAACTTAATAACACAATTCTTATGCCCTTCCTTTTTAAGTCTTCTAATGTTTTTTTTGCTTTTGGAAAAGGCTTTGGGCCATCAACTAAGCTAAATTCTTGAAAGAATAAATCATCTACTTTTTCTTTTGGGGTATCAGTGAATTTCCTATAGAAATTCATATATGGGAGAACAAATTCTTTTTTATACTCTTTAAAGCTTAATTCTTTTAACCCAAGCCTTCGGAAGACACCCATTGTTCCTTTATAAACCGGTATTATATCATTGCTTAAAACTCCAGACCAATCAAAAATAATATTTTTTATCATAGTAAAATTATAATTTTCTATTCTATCAAAAAATCTCTATAAAGTTTCCCTTCATTTATCTTCTTTTCCTACCCTTACCAGTAGAGCGTGTTTTCGCACAACCACCACGACCACGATTAACTCTAACTCCCTTACCTGAACCATCTCTTTTTGGCACTCCTTTTTTCGCCATAGTTTTATATCTTAATTTAAATTTCCAACCTTTAGCTCATTCTACCAAAAAACCTCTACTTTGTAGAGGCTTGGGGCTGCGGGGCATCGTGGACAATGTTAGAACTGAGGTTAGGGGAAAAATGGGATGTCTTTTACTACTAAAATTACAATGCTTCCTTTAAGTTATTATTAACAAGATTACGCAAATTCTTAAGATATATTATGTATAAACGACATCTTTCAATATCCTTAATAAAATCTTTCTCGCCCGACCAAATAAGATGCTTACACATAATGAATCTATGATTGCCATCAGCTAAAATACCCCAAAATCCTTTTATAAATCTCTTAAAAGGATTATTATATGCAAACGCAAGAAAAATTGGCTCACGCAATCCTTCTCTTTTTAGATCTCCGATAGTTACCTTTCCTTCTTCTTCTTTCTCTTCCCTAAGAAATGATTTATAATGGTCTTCTTTTTCTTCTATGATGTATTTAAAAGATTTAGCGACTTCTTTCCCCATTAAATTTAAATGATGTTTGGAAAGAGGAGAAAAATTATTAATTTTATCCCAAGCTTCTTGTCCAATAAATGGAATTGGATCACTATTAGTTCTCGGTATTTTATCCCAGTTAATTTCAGCTTCTCCTTTTAATTTTTTCTCCTGCTTTTCGATAAATTTTTCAGTTGCCATATTCTCTTCAAAAAAATAAATTAATGAGTATTTAGATGAATTTCCTTCGCAGAAACAAAATAAAATATATTCTTTACAAAGAAAAAGAAAATCCTGCCTCCACTTCCTAAAAATTCTGTTTCATGCAGGACAACAATGTCGGGAGGAAGATTTCGGAAAAGTTCTTTATATTCATTATTACAATCATATCTCCTAATAGAATCTCTTATAAATCCAGATCCTTCAAGTTTATTTTTAGAAAAAGAGCTGATTTTTTTTATTTTATTAAATAGGCCTCTTAAAAAAGTAATGTCTTTCCCATTTATCTGATTTTCTGGAAAATAAAAAAAACTCACTAAGAGTTTTTTATCTTCTATGTCTTCTTCTAATAGGGCTTTTTCTTCGGGAATTAGGGAAGCTCCAGGCTTCCTCTTTGCTATTTTCTCTAGCTCATCAAAATTATCTTCTGTATAATGGGGTGCCTTGCTCTTAAATATTTTTAATATTTCTTGCCATCTATTTTGCCATTTCATCTTCATGCAACTTCTTGCTATAATATTTTCTCATTTCATCGGGAGATATCACATTATTAGAATGCTGACCCTCAGATAAACCCTTCCTTGCATTTTGCCAGGGAAATTCATTATGGGTAAGCAACTCTAGGTATTCCCCGTCATATTTGCCATAAACACGCCAAACTTCATCTAGAATCTTTTTCTCTTCATTGCTAAAGCAATTTAATTCCTTCTCTGATAGGTCTAAATCGTTCAAATCAACACTCTTTAACGAGCTCCAAACATTAGGAACTACAGGACCTCGTATCCACGCTTCGATTTTATCCTCAAACAATTTTTTCTTATTAAAAACGAGGTTCCAGGCTTGTGCGTAATATAACAACTTCTGTAGTTTCAAACTATCAATGCCCTTTTTTTCTTTTTTATCTTTTTTAATAAAATAATAAGCAGTCAAAAGTGCTTTATTTTTCTCACATTTATCAGTTTTTTCAATTTCCATGGATATTTTTCTATTGTAACAAAAAATAATTGTCAAGTAAATCAATCCAATTTTCTGTTCTTTTACGATTATCCTACTTATTTAAGTCTTTTGTCTCTGCAACCTTCGACATTATTATTTTATAAACAAAAAAGCATTTATCTTCAGCACTTCTCTCTTTTCGTGCTCAATTTGCATAACAAAAATTTCAGCTAATTTTTCAGCTGCTTCTTCTGCTAGTTTTTTATTTTTATCATCTATACTATTGGTCTTTTCTTTTCTAATAACTCTTTTATGGTAATTAATTTTATCTCTAAATCTCCTTTGTTTTTTATTCGTGCTACCTCTTCGTGAGCACCCCTAGTAAAGCTAAATGCAACGATATAACCTTTTTTATATTTTGCTCTTTTTAACGCTGTCTCAAAATTATCTACTACATTACGTCCCACTTTATCAGATTGTTTTACCTGTATTCCTGCTGACTTAGTTAAGATACTTTCAGGATAATAACCATCTAACCCCATATCCCCTACTTTCTTTCTGCTTGCATTGGCTCTCATTTTATCTATTACCACCCAATTTTGGAATTCAAAAGGTTCTAACTTTCTTACTTCTTCTACTGTTGTGGGCAAGCCCACAACAGTATAATTTATACCTTCTACCGTCCCTAGACTTTTCTTTAATCTTCTTTCCATTATTTTAATCGCTGTTGGTGAAATATCTATGCCTATCCATTTTCTTCCTAATCTCTGAGCAACAGCAATAGTCGTTCCACAACCACAAAAGAAATCAGCCACTACATCGCCTTCATTTGAAGATGCTTTAATAATTTTTTCTAAAAGTGCCTCTGGTTTCTGAGTAGGATAACCTACTCTTTCGTTAGAAGTAGAAGCCATTAAAGAAATATCCCAAACATCGGTTTCTGGAGCTCCTTCTTTTGGATAACATTTACCATAGTATACGGTGCCATCAGTTCTCCTTCTTTTTATTAAAGCAAAATGTCGCCCATTAGAATCTATTTTATTATATCTTCCCATAGAAGGATCTTTATATGGTTTATACAGGGAATTAAAGATATAATTTTTACTTTTAGTATAGAAAAAAATAGTATCATGTTTTCTTGGAAAGCCTGATTTTCTTACTGTTGCTCTTGCTCCGTAATTCCAAATTATCTCATTTTGGAAATTCTCTCCACCAAAAATCTCATCTAACATAATTCTTATATGGGAGTTAGCATGCCAGTCGCAATGTATATAAAAAGATCCTGTTTTTTTTAAAACTTCATACATTACTTGAACTCTTGGTTTCAACCAACCTATATAATGCTCTACTCCACCTTCCCATCTGTCTTTATAGCTTCTGACTTCTGCTTCGTCTCCCCAAACTACTTCATACTGCTTATGAGTAAAAAAGGGCGGATCAATATAAATTAAATCTACGCTATTTTTAGGAAGTTTAGATAATTCCTCTAAATTATCACCACAAATTAGTTTATTTTTTTTCCAAAGTTTCTTTTGTTTTGGCATTGTCGCTGAGGTTTTTATTTTATTATCACTATGTTGTAAATAAAAAGGATCTCCCAACACAGCGATAGTCCTTTCGGACTAACCAATGCTCTTTCGAGCATTGACCTCAGCGACGAAGTGCTGGTCAGAAGACCCTTCTTGTCGCTGAGGCTTTAAGAGGCCATATCCATTAAGGACTTAGGCTGATTTAAACGTTCAAACTTTACAAATAAATAATATCATAAATTAATAAATGATAAAAGCAGAAAGACCATTGAGAAAATAAGTAAAAAGTGGCAATATGAAGAAAAATAAATATAAAAATTAATATGAAAAAAGATCAAGCTAAAATTCTAAAAAAAGTCAGTAAAATTAATACTGACTTACTAAAATTGCTGTCCGAGAATAAAGAATTCAAGCAAGAGATACAAGAAATAAGAAAAAAATTTAAAATCCCAAAAGATGGTTTTAAAGAAAACAAAGATGCGGAAGAATGGTTCCAAAAACTGGAAAAAAAATCAGATAAAATAATGGATAATGAAACTTTTAACCTTAAAGAGAGAACTTTATTTGAGAAAAAAAGGAAGGGAGAATTTGAAACAAATACTAACTTTGAAAAGATTTTAAATAGCTTTAAAAGAAAAAACATTCCCCTTATTGATTTTCAAGAAACTGTAAAAGATATTATAAGAAAATATAAACTTCCTAATAACTTCTATGATGCAATCCGGTTATATATTATGTATGGTAAGTTTAATTTTGTCCCTTCTGCTAATTTCTCCATAGGATTTGATGCTAGAAAAAATCAAATATATTTAGTTCCTTATAATAGGTTAACCAGAGACGAAGGAATCTTTGCGATAAATGAATTGAATAGAGCAATGCAAAATGTCAAAAATAGAAAAGCTGAAGTTTTTAAAAATTTCAATTATGCTCGTGCAGAAGAAAATTTAAAGCCTTATTATAACATTAATAGAGATATAAGAATAGCAAAAAAGATGGAAAGAAGATTTAAAAAATATGAAGAGGAACCAAGCTTTTATCTTAAAAAAGTAAAAGAAAGATACGGACAAAAAGAATATGAAAAAGCAAAAAAGAAACAAAGTGTTGAGGGTCTTCAAACTACAAAAAAAACAATCTTTAAATATACTAGTGAAGAAATAGCAGAAGAAGAATTAGGAAATAAAAATAAAGCACCTACAGTAAGAAAAGCCTATGAAAGATATAAAAAAAGGCAAAATTTTGTGTGACATTGTTAATGCTCCTTAGTGTCACAACGAAAAAAATATATTTATGTTAAACCGTGTTATAAACACGGTTTTTAATTTTTAAAATATGAATGAAGATAAATATTTCAAAACAACTAACTTTTATTTAGCAGCCTTTCTTTTCGCTAAAGGATTAGAACTTGTAAATATTGATAAAATTACAGATCCGAAAAGAGCTAGGTTTGTTTTTATTGATTCTCCAGAAAGAGAAATTTATCTGGAGACTTTTAATTTTGGAAAAGAAAACTCTCCAGAAATAATGGTTGATGCCCGTAAGTTAATAACAGCAATAAGGGCAGTTAAAGACAAACTCTACCAGGATAAATTTTAATATGGTCTTAACCGATCAACAAATAAAAAAATTTCAAATGATTTACAGGGATCAGTTCGGAAAAGAAATCAGCAGAAAAAAGGCTTATGAAAAAGGAGTTAAACTCATTCAGCTTATGAGGTTAATTTACAAACCAATAACAGAAAAAGAATATAAACAACTACAAAAACGTCGAGAAGAAACCAAAGAAATTAAGAAAAGTTAAGATTTTAAAAACATGAGATCACTTGAGAGAAGATTTAATAATATAGCAGATAAAAATCCTTTCTGGAGTTCTTATATTTGCTTTAGTAAAGCAATAGATGGACAAAAATTCTCAAAGCAAATTATCTCTCGTTATTTTAATAAGTTAGTAAGCAAGGAAGACTATAACAGAAGTGACAAAAGAGAAATTTTGAGACAGTTGTTTGAACTCTCTAAAATTGGCATGAATTTGGATGGCAAAAGAGAAAATCAGCTGAAAGATAAGATTCCTGTTAAAACAGGTAAAAACAAGAGCTAAGGGCCAGAAAAATAAGCTGAGGACAACCAATTTTGATAGTAAATAGCCGTTTTTAATCGGTAAAAAACGGGAAAGGTATAATTCCTTAAAATATGAAAATAAATATCACAGAATTAAAATTTACCATAAAAAAAGCCGAGGGTGAAAAACATCCAAACCTCCTTGCTTATGTTTCTATTCTCCTTAAAGAAGAATCTGGGGAATATCTTTCGTTCTCTGGATTTACGCTTTGGAAAAGTAATTATGGAGGTTACAACCTAGAAGTTCCAGGCAAAAGAGGTTTTAAATATTGTTTAATAGAAAAAAGTCTTCTAAAAAAGATAAAAGAAGAAGTAATTAAAAAATACGAATATAAAGATATCCCAGTAATAGAAGATGAAAAATAACACAGTTTTACTATAGTAGTATTTAATAAGCTTATTACTATAGTAAATACTATAATATAAACTATAGTCTATATTATTCTTCTAAGAGAAGGAAATATAAATATCTTTTTTAAAAAAAGAAATTAAAAAGTTTATTTTTATAAGAGATGTGTTATAATATTTACGGACACAGTTTTTAAGCTTTATGACTATAAAGGGGCAGCCCTATCAGTTGGTCGTAAGGTTAACTGTGTCCAGGGTTGTCCCTTTTTAATCACTGATAAAACAGAGAAAAAACAGAGAAAATGCACTGGGAAAACACCGATAAAAAACGGAAAAATTAAATCGTTGATAAAACAACGAAAAAACAATAACAGTTTCCCTGAAAATACAGGGAAAAAGCAGGGTAACGATGCTGTAATATCAGCATAAAAACAGCCATGGAAAATAGAATTAAATATTTCCTTTACGCAAGGAAATCATCAGAAGGAGAAGATAAACAAGTTCAGTCTATTGAGGACCAAGTTAATCGATTAAAAGAAGTTGCTAGTGATTTCGGTTTGAGTATCAAAAAAATCTATACAGAAGCTAAATCAGCTAAAAAACCTAATAACCGCCCCGTCTTTGATGAAATGATTCAAAGAATTGAAGATGGTGAAGCTGACGGAATTATATGTTGGCAAATTAACAGACTATCTCGTAATCCTATTGATAGTGGAAAAATAAGTTGGCTTTTACAACAAGGAATAATTAAATCAATCAGAACTATAGAAAGAAATTATTTACCCGAAGATAATGTCTTAATTTTCAATGTTGAAAGCGGAATGGCTAATCAATTTATTTTAGACCTAAGTAAAAATGTAAAAAGAGGTTTGCGAAGTAAGCTTGATAAAGGATGGCTACCCTGTTCTGCTCCTCTTGGTTATCTTAATACCAAAACTGAACCACGTGGAGAAAACTACATCATCAAAGACCCTGAACGTTTTGATCTAATTCAAAAAGCGTGGAATTTAATGCTAACTGGAAATTATACACCTCCGCAAATATTAAATATTTTAAATGAAGAATGGGGATTCAGAACAAGAAGGGAGAAAAAAAGAGGAGATAAACCAATGTCTCGAAGCACTATTTACAGAGTTTTTACCAATCCCTTTTATGCTGGAATTATTGAATATTCAGGAGAAACTTATGAAGGCAAGCATGAAAAGATGATAACCCTTGAAGAATTTGACCGAGTTCAGATTATTTTGGGAAGGAAAGGAAAACCAAGACCAAAAAAATATAAATTCCCTTTTACTGGTTTAATTCGCTGTGGAGAATGCGGATGCTCTATTACTGCCATAGAAAAAACAAAAATTATAAAAGAGATAGGTAAACTTAAAACATATACTTATTATTTCTGCACACGCAAGAAAAAAGATATTGAATGCTCTCAGAGAAAATCTATTACAGCGGGAGATTTAGAATTGCAGATTGAAAGAGAACTTGAGAAATATACTATTCTTCCACAATTTAGAGAATGGGCTTTGGAAATATTAAATGAATCAAACGATAAAGAAATTGAAGAGAGAGCTAAAATCCATGAAAGTCAGTCTAAAGATTTATTGAAGGCTCAAAAGGAATTAGACAACCTTACTAAAATGAGGTATCGAGATTTAATTAATGACGAAGAATTTATAAAACAACGAAATCCGCTCCAGGATAAAATTAGAAGACTTAAAGATAGATTAAGAGAAATCGAAAATAGAGCTGAAAAATGGCTAGAACTAACCGAAAAAACCTTTGATTTTGCAACTTATGCTCGTAAAGCTTTTATTACGGGAAATTTAGAAACTAAAAAAGAAATACTTATATCATTAGGTCAGAACCCAACATTAAAAGACGGAAAACTTAGTATACAAGGGCATGAATGGCTACAACCAATTAAAAGTGGCTATCCTGCCCTAGAAAAAAAATATCTAAGGTTAGAACCGACAAAAAACCTTATAAATAAAAGAAAAACAGAGGCTATTGCCTCTATTCGTGCCGACTGGCGGGGACGACCGGATTTGAACCGGCAACCTTCGCTGTGACAGAGCGATGATCTAACCAGTTGATCTACGTCCCCGTTTTAATTTTGTTGCCGAGGTTGGGAATCGAACCCACGTTGACCGCTTATGAGACGGCCTTAGAGGCCACTCTACTCCCCGGCGATTAATATCGCATCTATTAATCCCTGAATTTTATAATATAAATCTGCGCTTCTACGAACTTTGATAGTAAGTGTTCCGTAGTGTTCTTTAAAATTTTTATAAATTTTTTTATTTTTAGATTTTATTAAGGTCGTTTTTGTAAACTGACTTAATGGAATGCCCGTAATTCTGGACCAATATTCTTCAACCTCATTAGTCCTATTTTGATGAATTTTGTTTATGCCTATATAAAGAGTAAATCTATTGTTTTTTATTCCCCATACTTTTTTAAAAAAATCAATTGCAAACTTTATTATATCTGGGTTTGAATTTGAAATTTTAACAACATTACTCTTTTTTAATCCTTCCCCTAAATATAACGAAAGCCCAGCTATTAATAAATCTCTTTTTGAAAGCTTACCTATTTCTTTGATTCCTTCTTTTTTAAATTCCTCTATTTTTGTCAGTTTTCTTTGTTGCTGTATTTTTGCTCCTTTTATTCTTCCTTTATAACCTCCTACAATCATTTTTTGATGTAATTCATTAATTTGTTTTTCTGTTAATTTTACGTTTCTGCACCAAATACTGACTGAGCTTTTTGAAACTTTCAAATCTTTTGCTATTTCCTTAATGCTCTTTCCTTTTTTTCTAAGATCAATCGCCTTAATTCTCTCTTTAGATTTTGACATATAGAACCTTCGGTTTATAATAATATCTATATTATAATCGAGGTTCTAAATATTTACAATACTTTTAACGTGGTCGCGGAGCCTGGATTTGCACCAGGGTCTCGGGCTTATGGGACCCGCGAGATACTACTTCTCTACTCCGCTGTTTTGCTGTTGAAACACGCCCGCAATCCTTTATAATATAATATATCTGATATTTTTTTCAAGGTCGCAAAAATTAACAAAATAAATATGTATACATACACTGATTTTAATTCAATAATACAAAACGTAAAAAACTTAGAGCCCATACTAAGAGGGCTTGTTGCTATACTTTTTGTGCTCGGTGGCTGGTTAACCGGGAGTATTTTGGGAAGAATTATTGTAGTGTTTCTTAATAAGTTTAAATTCAACCAAGTAATTAAAAGACTTGGATGGCAAAATACGCTCGAGAGAGCTGAATTTCATATAGATGGCTCAAGGTTCTTTGGCAAAATAGTAGAGTGGATAATTTTTATTATCTTTTTAATGCTTGCCTTTGATGTTGCTGGTATAAATTATGTATCTAACCTTTTAGGAAAAGTAGCTAGTTATTTACCAAACATTATTATTGCCTCTTTAATTTTCATTGCTGCTATTTTTATCTCTGATTTTTCTTACAGAATTGTTGTTGCTTCAACTGGTGAAAAAGTATCCCACTCAAAACTTATAGGCGTGATATTAAGAACAATAATTTGGATATTTGCAACATTGGCAATACTTCTTCAGCTCGGAATAGCTCCGGATATCATAAGAGCAATTGCCTATGGATTAATTGGAATGGTAGCTCTTGCCGGAGGACTTGCATTTGGGCTTGGTGGTAAAGATATCGCAACAGATATACTAAAAGAAATAAGAAATAAATTTTCTTAATAGTATCTTTTTGTAAATAATCTAATATGAATATAAAAAAGGAAGATTTTAAAAAAATCGAAGATTGGCTTTGGCCCAATAGTACTCCGACGTTACGTCGGAAACTACAGGGTAAAGAAATTAAAAATGATAAATAAAGATAATTTTGTCAAAATAAATGACTACTTGTGGGAAATCCCCAAGAGCTTTCGTAAAGAAATGAAAGTTCCTGCGAGAATTTATGCTTCAGAAAAGATACTTGAAAATGCGCTTTGCGATAGGTCTATTTCTCAACTTATAAACACAACAACTCTTCCAGGTATAGTAAAATATTCATTTGCAATGCCAGATATCCATGAAGGATATGATTTTCCAATTGGAGGTGTTGCAGCGACAGAATATCCAAATGGCGCTATATCTCCAGGAGGTATTGGTTTTGATCAAAATTGCGGAATGAGAATACTTTTGTCTGAGCATACAGAAGAAGATATAAATCCTTATCTTGAAAACTTAGCAAAAGAAATTCAAAAAAACGTACCCTCTGGACTTGGAAAAGGGCAAGAAACAAAACTATCTATAGAAAAAATTGATAGAATTTTAAAATACGGAGCAAAAGAAATAGTTGAAGAAAATTACGGAAAGAAAGAAGATCTTGATAACTGTGAGTCTAATGGGACACTAAAAGAAGCTGATCCTGGCGCGGTTTCAGAACACGCAAAAGATCGTGCAAAGGACCAAATAGGAACTTTAGGATCTGGCAACCATTTTATTGAGGCTCAAAGAGTTGATAAAATTTTTGATAAAGAAATTGCTAAAATATTTGGTTTATTCAAAGGACAAGTAGTTTTTATGATACACACCGGCTCGCGCGGATTGGGTCATCAAATTGCAACTGATTATATTAATTTAATGAAAAAATCAATATTAAAATACAAAATAAATTTACCGGACAGAGAATTAGCTTCTGTTCCTTTCTCTTCTCCTGAGGGTCAAAGATTTTTCTCTGCAATGTCTTGTGGTGCAAATTATGCGTGGGCAAATAGACAAATGATTTCATATTATATAAGAAAGTCAGCTAGAAAAATTCTGGGAGAAAAAATAAAATTAAAATTACTTTACGACGTTGCGCATAATATCGCAAAAATTGAAGAACACGAGATAGAAAATGAAACGAAAAAACTAATAGTGCATCGAAAAGGAGCAACAAGAGCATTTCCTCTAAAGCATCCCGAAATTCCTGAAAAATATAAAAATGTGGGACAGCCAGTTTTGATACCAGGATCAATGGGTACGGCTTCTTATATTTTAGCAGGATCAGACAAAGGAAAAGAAAGTTTTTATAGCACTTCTCATGGCAGTGGCAGGACGATGTCTCGAGGTGCTGCCATTAGAACTTTTTCAACAAAAAAAATATTAGAAGAAATGACAAATAAAGGAATTTTTGTAAGGTTTTCGTCGCCTCGCGGGCTCGTTGAGGAAGCACCAGGGGCTTACAAAAACATCGATAATGTGATAAATATAGTACA
>JAQUPA010000013.1 GCA_028716825.1 Candidatus Paceibacterota bacterium | reverse complement strand
AAACTTCACCCAACGCATCTCCTAATTCAGAGAAGACTTTCCCAAAATCTTTTACTGCTTTTTTATACGGATCTTTTTTTTGTTTTGCCATAAGAATTTATTTATTTAAAATCGACTTTGAAATTTTTTATACTAAAATTTATTCAAAATGAGGAATATATTTACCATTTTTAACAAATTCGAAAATAGGCTTTTTTAGTCTTTTATGACCAGGATGCCAATCAATACTGTTTGTTTCTTTTTTGCCTATCCATTTATAATCCGAATGTTCATGATTAAGTTTTACTTTTGTTTCTTTTCCAACTGGTTCCGTAGCTACAAGAATATCTATTTGATGAGCTAATTTAGGATAATCATCGGGACCCTTTGCTGTAATCGCAATATAACCCAATGGTTTAATTAAGATATTCGTTTCTTCTTTAGCTTCTCGCACAGCAGTCTCTAATGGTTTTTCTCCAATATTAGCCCACCCGCAAGGAACCCCCCACTTAGAATCATCGGTTCTTTTAAGGATTAATAATTTTCCTTCTTTATTTGTGATAGCAATATCTATTCCTAATTTTGGAGTAATGCAACCAATTTCCTTTTTAAGCTCTTTTTCGATCTTATTTTGGGGTATGCCCGCTGCCTCAGAATATTCTCCAGCCGCTATTTCCATTAATTTCTTATAACGTTCAATATCATAATTATCTTTCGCATACTCTAATCCTTCTGCAGCAATAGCTCTAATTTGATCTAATAAACTTAAAATGTTTTTCCGCATGCTTTATATCTTTTTAAATTCCTCTTTTGCGATTTTTCTATCGTCCCAGGGAATTTTTTTACCACCAGCAACGCACATCCAGGGCTCACAACCCTTCCCTGTAATAATTACAATATCTTTTTCTTTCGCTAATTTTAAGGCTTTTTTTATACCCTCTCTCCTGTCTAAAATCTTATTTACTTTCTTCCCCTCTACTCCACCAGAAATTTCTTTAATAATCTTCATCGGCTCTTCATTATAAGGATCTTCATTTGTAACTATAATTTCATCACAATATTTTCCTGCGATTTTACCTAATTTTGGCCTTTTCCATGTATCTCTCCCGCCTCCAGCAGCACCCAAAACGCAAACCATTTTTGAATTCTCTTTCTTAAATTTAGAATTTGCTTTATAAACCGCCTCAAGACTATCTGGTGTATGAGCATAATCAACAATAACTTTAAAAGGATCTTTTATCACCGTTTCCATTCTTCCAGGAATTCCTTTAACTTTCTTGAGCGCTTTTTTGCAAACTTCCAAAGAAATTCCCTGAGATAAGGCTACAGAAATTGCGGCAAGCGCATTTTGAATATTAAATTTACCAAGAAGATCCAATTCAAATTCGATATCTTTCACTTTAAATTCTATCTCGTCTATTTCCTCTTCAATATCACTTGGATGAATAATTTTTATATTTTTCATCTCTGGAAGATTATTTCTTAGACTAAATCCATATTTTGACTCTGCTCTTGGCTTCAAAAATTCTTCAATTTTTTTATCATCTAAGTTTAAAATATGAATTTTTTGATTTTCTTTAAAAAGTTTCATTTTGGCCGCTTTATACTTTTCAAAACTTCCATGCCTTTCAATGTGTTCTGGTGAAATACCAGTGAAAACTACAGCTTCAAAATCTATAAACTTTTGCCTATGTTGTAAAATTCCTTCTGAGGTTATTTCAAGAACAACATATTCACACTTAGCCCTTTTTGCGTTTTTTAAAAACTTCTGAACGTGCCATCTCCCCGGCATTGTCATTTTAAAATAATTGGTTTTTAAATTTTCTCCTATCTTAATACTAATTGAAGATAAAAATGCTGTTTTGAATCCGGCTTCCTCTAAAATTTTATTTGTAAGTTCAACCACCGTAGATTTGCCCTTAGTTCCTGTAACTCCAATCACCTTTATTCTTTTTCCAGGAAAACCTAAAAACAAAGCCGATATAAATGCCCAAAAGTAATGATAAGGACTTAAAATTTTTTGGTATAAACGAGGAAAGAAATTCATAAATTATTTATCATTGTCAGCTAAATGTCTTGGCAGACCTTCTGCGTAGAATTGTTTTATTTCCCTTGCCGTTAATTCTCGAGCATAAACACGAACTTCATCAATCGCCCCTGAAAAGTAATCTGGTGCAAGACCTCGCGTCATCCCGATAAAAAATGGTACATTTTGTGTGCTTGGGACAAGTGTAGTATTCTGTTCATTATCTAATTGACCATTTATATAAATACTCTTTTTTGAACCATTAAAAGTTACCACCACGTGGTACCATTGACCCATTGAAGGGGTCGTTAAGCTATTCATAAGAATATAGCCACTACCATTCGCGATTGTAAATTTAATCTTTCCATTTACAACATGGCCAAGATGTATAACAAATCTTTCATCGGCCCAACTCCCACTGTTTGCAAAGGAAATTCCTCCGCTCATTGAACTAATCCTAAACCACGCCTCTATAGTCCCTTTTGAAAGATTAAGGATTGTATCTCCCGTTACTCTTACAGAATCATCGACTCCATCAAACTGTAAAGCTCCTCCAACTTTTCCATTAGAAATCCAAACGGGGCAACTTGGATCAGAAGGATCGGGATAATCATTGCAAACCGCCCCACCAGGAAATAATCCAGTATAAACTACGCCATGATGATTGTACCCACTTGAATCCTTCCCCGGATTAGTTTCCTCATCAAACTTCCACTCTCCTACAAGTTCATTTGAGAGAGTTGTGCGTATGTTCTGAGAAAACTGCATTCCTTTGGATTCTTTTGCTCTTTGGCGTAAATCTACTACAGAGGCTATTACAACTCCTGCCAGGATTGCTATTATTGCAATTACTACAAGAAGTTCAAGGAGGGTAAAGGAAGATCTGTTGTTATCTTTAAATTTTGAATTGTGATTTTGCATTTTGAAATTTGAAATTTGATTTTCAAAATGTTATATATCCAAATTTCTTACTTCCTTTGCATAAGTCTGAATGAATTTCTTTCGAGGCAAAACTTCTTTACCCATTAAAATATCAAAAACCCTATCTGCTTCTTTTGCGTCTTCAACTTCAACCTTCTTTAAAATTCTATTTTCGGGATCCATCGTGGTTTCCCAAAGCTGATCTGGATTCATTTCTCCAAGACCCTTATAACGCTGAAGAGAAAATGGGCTTTTTATTTTACTCAAAATTTTCTCTTTTTCTTCTTCTGTATAGGCATATTTTATCTCTTTGCCTATTTGAATGCGATATAATGGAGGCTGTGCAATATAAAGATATCCTTTTTCAATAATGTCTTTAAAATACCTGAAAAAAAGCGTTAAAAGAAGCGTCCTAATATGAGAACCATCAGTATCTGCGTCTGTCATTATAACGATTTTATGATACCTTAATTTGGAAATATCAAAATCATCAGCAACAGCAGTTCCTAAGGAAATAATTAATGATTTAATCTCCTCTGAAGATAAAAGCCTGTTTAAATGAACCCTCTCAACGTTTAAAATCTTACCACGTAAAGGTAATATTGCCTGAAACCTTCTATCTCTTCCCTGCCTTGAAGATCCGCCAGCAGATTCACCCTCAACTATAAAAATTTCTGACTCTGCGGGATCACGAGAAGAACAATCGGTAAGTTTGCCGGGTAACGTAAGGCCGTCCATTATTCCCTTTCGTAAAACAGATTCTTTTGCCGCTTTTGCTGCCTTTCTTGATTTTGCAGCCAAAAGACATTTTCCAATGATTGCTCTTCCGTCGCGAGGATTTCTCTCAAGAAAATCAGGGAGAGCATCACAAACCACGCCCTCAACCGCTGACCTCGCTTCTGGATTTCCTAATTTTTGTTTTGTTTGTCCTTCAAACTGGGGATCCGGTACCTTAACAGAAATAATTGCATTAAGCCCCTCTCTTATATCATCACCTTCGAGTTTCTCTTTATCATTTAAAAGTTTTTGTTGTTTGCCCCAGCTCTGAAGACTCCTGGTAAGTGCTGATCTAAAGCCAGTAAGATGCATGCCCCCTTCAGGAGTTGAAATATTATTTGCGTAAGAAACTTCTTCTATTTCAATTGCGTCCCCATAAGCAAAAGCTATCTCTACTTTAATATCCTCTGCCTCTTTCTGTATATAAAAAATATTTTCTTGTATTTTTTTATCTCCGTCCATTAAATAATCAAGCAACGACCTTATGCCTCCTTCAAAATAAAATACATATTTTTTCTCTGGTTTTTTCCTTTTGTCCTCAATCCTTATTTTAAGACCTGGCACAAGATATGCTTGTTCTCTTAAATGGTTTAATACTTTCTTCCAAGAAAAATCTATTTTTTCAAAAATTTCAGGATCTGGTTCAAAAGTAATTTTAGTTCCAGTCTTTTTGCATTTACCAACCATTTTAACCTTGCACTTTGGTTTACCCCTTACATATTCCTGTTCGTATTTTTTACCATCACGACAAACCTCTGCTTTCACATATTTTGAAAGAGCACAAACAACAGAAACTCCAACACCATGCAATCCTCCTGTTGCTTTATATACCTTACCTCCAAACTTTCCACCAGCGTGTAGATATGTCATTACAGTCTCAAGTGCGGATTTTTTTGTTTGAGGATGTTTGTCGACAGGAATACCTCGTCCGTTATCTGCGATTGAAACTTTATTGTCAGGCAATAAAACAACTTCCATCTCGCTTGCATGTCCCATCATTGCCTCATCTATAGAGTTGTCACAACATTCAAAAATTAAGTGGTGCAGTCCACGAGAGCCGGTCGAACCAATATACATTCCAGGCCTTTTTCGTACTGGTTCAAGACCTTCAAGAACATATATATCTTTTGCGACATATCCTGGCTTTTTATCTTTTTTATCCTTCGTCTTGCCAGTCGTTTTTTTTATTGCTTTTTCTGCTTTTTTAGGCATAAATTATTTGTTAAATAAATAAACCTTTATCAGGTTTCTTTTGTTCATTTTAGCTTATTTTTTGACTTTTTTCAACACAAAAAGGGACACTTCCAAAATGCTAGAAGATTAGTAAAAATAAGGCAAAACTACATTTTTTCCGGACGAGAAATCCCCATTAAAGATAACAAATTTGATAACACAATTTTCGTGGCAAAAACAAGAAAAAGACGAACTTCTGCCAGCTTTTTTTCTTCATCTAAAACCTTACAATCTCTGTAAAATTGATTAAAATTTGAAGCTAAATCTCTCGCATATTCTGTCAAACGATGAAGTTGATAGTCATTTGCTGTATCTTCAATAATTTCTGGAAATTTAATTAATTTTTTTATCAACCTTAACTCGCTTTTATGTTTTAATAATTTTAAATTTTTTGATCCCAGCTTCAATTTTGCTTTTTTTGATTTTTTAATGACGCTTTGCGCCCTTACATAAGCATACTGAATATAATAAACCGGGTTTTTTTCTGACTGTTCTTTTGCAAGCTTTAAATCAAATTCCATTTGTGAAGATAAACTCTTTGAAATATAAAAATATTTTGCAACATCCAGCCCAACTTCATTTACTAAATCTTCAAGATACACAATATTACCCGCTCTCTTTGACATTTTCTCACCGCCCTTTAAATTTACAATTTGGGAAATCAAAACTTCAAATTCTCCTTTATATCCTAACATATGCATTGCGGCTTTCATTCTCTTAATATAGCCATGATGGTCTGCTCCCCAAATATCAACTATCTTTTTATAACCTCTTTTTATTTTGTCTATATGATAGGCAATATCGGATAAAAAATAAGTTGGTTGATTGTTGCTCCTTATTAAAACCCTATCTTCTGTATCGCCATATTTTGAAGTTTTAAGCCATAAAGCTCCCTCTTTTCTGTAAGTTAACTTTTTCTTCTTTAAAATATCCAAAGTTTTCTCAATTCTTTTTTTCTTCAAAAGATTTTTTTCTTCTGAAAACCATTTATCAAACTTTATTTTAAATTTCTTTTGAACTAGTTTTTTAATATCTCCTAAAACTTCCTGAGCCAATAAATACCCAGCCTCTCCTAATTCTTTATTGCTACTAACTTCGCTTTTAGCTATTACTCCATCCTTATCTAAAATATTTGTTTCGGCATCAATTATATAATTAGCTTCAAAATTTTTTCTAAGAGGAGATAACTTTTTATCTAATTTTTTTATTTTAACTCGAAGATCTTCAGTTAAATAAGTATTTCCTTTGCCTATTGCGGTTCTGCCAAGTTCTCTTATCTGCTGACTGGTCTTTGCGTCATTTATATAGTATTCTCTTTCAACTTTAAAACCAGAAAAAGAAAGCAAGTTTGCCAAAACGTCTCCAAAAAAAGCGCCCCTACCATTTCCAATATGAGGCATACTTGTTGGATTCGCAGACACAAACTCAATGTTTGCCTTTCTTTTATTTCCAATATTTATTTTACCGAATTTTTCTCCTTTCTTTAAAATATCGCTTACTTCTTTTTGAAAATATTCTTTTTTGATATAAAAATTTAAAAAGCTTGGTGGCAAAAATTCAACTTTCTCTAAAAATTCTGGTTTTTTCTTTTCTATTCTTTCTTGAACCTGTTTTGCAAGATCCTGACGCAGAACAACAGAATAATCACCATATTCCTCTTTTGGCGGACGTTTTGCAATAATTTCAATCTTCTGCGGAGAAACACAGCTTTCTTTTGTCAAGCAATTTACAGAATTTTTAACTAATTTTTCTATCTTTTCGCGAAGCATATTTTTTAAATTTACACTTTTATAATAACAAAAACAGCTTCTTAAAGAAAGCTGTTTTTGAATAGTTTATAAGCTATTAAAAAGAATTTGGTGTTTGCTCTTCTGTCTTTTCTGGCTCTTTTTTCTCTTCTTTACTTCTTTTATAAACCTCTCTTACAAAAAAACCGATAATAATTCCTATAATCAACCACCAAAAACAACACTCTGACCAAAACAAACTAAGAAAACTCATTTTAGCAACTCCACTACCAGAAGAGATTCTCCATTTTTCAAAAAGCAAATAATGACCCAAAATCCCAACTCCACTTCCTATAAATAACCATAAAATAGAAATTAAATCTATGCAAAAAGAAGGTAAAATTTTACCAATAGCGCTTCTTAATTTATTCCAAAAACCCATCTCTTTTTCTTTTTCTACAACTTCTTCTTTCTTCTGGATTTCTTCTTCTGGAATATCTTCTACAGGAGATAATTCAGGATATCCCAACGCAGTAAAAATACCTGATCCAATTGTTCCACCTGTATTATTATTGCTACTTCCTGCAACGCTTCCTGCGGTTTCTGAAGTAGTACTTGAAGTCCCTGATACATCTATTGTTGTAGTCTTGCCATTTTCTCCTTCTGACTTAAAACGTAAATCAAAAGAAACAGAAAACCCTTGATAGCTACTATCAGTAAATTCGTCAAAATAGGCATTAAAAGTTAAAAATTTAGAACCGGGATTTAAATCAAAAGCGATTCTCTGGTCTTTAAAATTATTGAGTGTATTTTTTTTAAAAAGAAATTTAGTGCCGTCTTTTACTTCAATAAAAATTTTCTCACCCAGAGGATTGTCTATCAAATATCCCAGAATAGGGGTTATATCATTATAATTTTCTACCCAAAATTCTACTTTCTGCAAAGAAGTGGTGTTATTCTTTAAAGTTAAAATTTTTGTTACTTGTTGTCCTGGAACTAAAGTTTCTGTAAAAAGTCCACTTGTTGGAGAAATTTCAAAATCTGCGGCAAAAACAAAAACAGCAGAAAAAAGTGATACTAAAAAAACTAACAAAAATAATTTTTTGTAAATTTTAAACATATTATTCTTTTTTTATTATTTCTTCTTCTAATAAATTTTCTTTTAAAAATTGCTCCGATTCTTCACTGTTCTTTTCGTCTTCAACAATTTCTTCATCTGGTTTTTCTTCCTCGGGAACATTTATTTTATCTTCTGGGATATCCTCATCTTTTCCATCTGACAAATCCTGATTTTCTTCCGGAATACTTTCTTTCTCTTTATCTAATAAAGTTTTATCCTCTGGATTTTGTACAGCATTAGTATTTTGCAAATCAGGACTTTTTATCTGAAGAGAAACATTCTCTTCTTCAATTGGAGATTCTTCGGGTGGTGGTAAAACTTCTTCCTCTGTCGGACAGGTTAAAGTATGCGAACCCAAATGAGAAAAAGTATCAACCCCATAACCTTCCCATTCAACAGATGGATCAAAAGAATCACTGCCATCTGTATCTCCAGAAGTAATTCCACATTTTCTGACTAAAGTATTATCCTGGGTACTTGTTAGTCCACTTCCCCATTCTGAACCAGGATCAAATCCGACTTGGCCAATAACATCTATAATTTTATCGCCTTGCTTAAGTACAACAGCATCGTCGCCATTATACCACCCAGCCGTAGTGTCTTGAATTTGATCGGCTTGAGCTAATATATCTAGATGGGCATCTCTTCGAGTTAGAACAAAAACATCACCGCTGGCCACTGTTCCTGACAGATTAATTGTCAGACCAGCAAAAGAACTCTCATTAAAGTACATTTCCACTTTATATCCCTCTGCACCCAAATCAATTTCAGAGTTTTTCGGATTATAAATTTCTAATGCCTTATTATTTGAACTTCCCTCGATGTATTCTGAGAAGAAAAGAGTTTTTGTATCAATCCTAAGAAGCCAGACTTCACTCCAGTCGCTCCAGGTATAACCATCATAGGCCCTAACCCTCCAATAATAATCTCCATCAGAAGTCTGATCTTGTGGTAATGTAATTTTTGGTTCTTTTAAAAATTCTGATTCATAAGCAAGATCACTTAACTCACCATCTATATAAGAATGGTAAGATTCATATTTATATTGAATATCTTTTGATAAAGGACAATTAGGTGCAGAATCGGCCCAATCCATAACAGGATTTAAAAACCACTGATCTGAACTTGAAGTTACTATATAACCATTTTCTGGAGATAAAAGCGCTGGCGTTGTTGGTTTTTCCCAACAACCAGCTGAAAACACATTATTTGGAACAGGAATTTCGCTAGCAAAGGCTTGACTAACGCCAAAAAAGATAAAAAGCCCAAATGAAATTAAGGCAATTTTTGATATTGATATCAATGTCTTATTTATTTTAAATTTTAGAATTTTTTTCATTTTTTTTGAGGCATTATAGAAGTATTATAATGGTTAAAGATTGATTTTATATAAAGAGTGTTTAAACAATACAAAAAGAGGTGTAAAAAACACCCTCCAATATTTATTTTTTTTAAAAACTTCCTTAAACCTCCAATGAGTTCCCCAAAGGGGAAAAAGTGCTAATTAATTATAATTTGAATTCTCCTTATAAAAATAACAACCACCTCCGGGTTGCTAAATTTCTTTTTAAAAGAAGTATTGTTTTTATTATCTAAAAACAATACTTAATTTAAAGTATATTCAAAAATTTGTCAATGTTTATACAAGTAAAATAGGTTTTTACTTTACGAATTTAACCCTTTAATATTTTTAAAATAACCTTTTTTGCTTCTTCTGGATTTATCTTTCCTTTTGTCTCTCGCATAATTCCGCCAACTAAAAACTGAAGGGCATTTTCTTTTCCTTTTTTATAATCTTCAACTGCGTTTTTGTTTTGTGAAATTACTTTTTTTGCAATTTCTTCAATTTGGCCCTCGTCGCTTACCTGCTCTAAATTCTTTTCTTTTATGATTGAACTCGGATCCGCCCCGGTTTCTACCATCTCCGCCAAAATATCTTTCCCGGCACGGGAAGAAATTTTGCCTTCTACTAAAATTGTAACTAATTCTGCAAAGTTTTCCGGAGTTATTTTTAAATCTTTAATTTTTATCTTTTTTGACTTCAAGATTGACCAAAGATCAGTTTGTAGATAATTACTGGCTACTTTTATAATTTTTGGCACTCGGTCTTCAGGAATTTTTTTATCTTTACACCAAATCTTAATTTCAGAAACAATGCTTTCAAAGCAATCAGCAAGTTCTCTTTGTTTAACAAAGGTTTCAATTTCTTCTCCAGAAAGTCCGTACTCTTTTTTAAACCTTACTCTCTTTTGCTGAGGAAGCTCGGGAAGTTCTTTTTTTATTTTTTTAACGTCAATTTCGCTCATATTTTTATATTAATTTATTTTTTCTCGTAACGGTTCTTATCTCTACCATAGCACTTTTGCATTGTCTTTTCAAAAGCCTTATTAAGGTCTAAATTTTTTGAGTTAGCCAAACAACATAAAGTGAATATAATATCTCCAATCTCGTCCTCTATCTCTTTTTTATCCTCCTCGGCTTTCTTTTTCTTTGGACCATACAAGTGATTAATCTCTCTTGCAAGCTCTCCCACCTCTTCTGTAAGACGTGCTAAAATTTCATGGGGCTGCCAGTACGGAATTTTATACTGCTTTGCCCAGTCATCAACTTCTTTTTGGATATTTTTTAAAGACATGCTTATATTTTTATTTTCAACGGCGGCAAGTCCGGTTCTGGAAAATAACGATAATCGTGCGATTCTTCTTTTTCTCGCTGACTGAATGTTTCTTGCCTAATATCATGCCAACCACGAGTTTCCTGAACTATTTTCTCTCCTCTGTTTAATAACTCCACCTGTCTTTTAATTTCGAATTTTATTGATTTTTCAACTGACTTTACAGAATTTAAATTTTTGATTTCGACCTTTGTTCCAAGTTTTTTTGTTTTTGAAAGCGAAATATTAACTTCAACTCTCATTTGCCCTTTCTCCATGTCAGCATTCGAAACGTCCAGATAACGCAAAATTAACTGTAACTCTCTTGCAAAACCTCCAGCTTCCTTGGCAGATGAAATATCTGGTTCTGTGACTAATTCCATTAAAGGAACACCAACCCTGTTAAAATCAACTAAAGAATAATCAGCTCCCTTAGGGTGCACTAATTTGCCTGTATCTTCTTCGAGATGAACTCTGTTAATCCTAATTTTCTTAGTTGTTTGTTGTTCGTTGTCTGTTTTTATATCAAGATAACCATCTTTTGTAAGTGGCGTCTGGTACTGAGAAATCTGATATCCTTTTGTAAGATCTGGATAAAAATAATTTTTTCTTTCAAAAAAAGTGTCTTCGTTAATTTTACAATTTAGAGCAAGGCCGGTTTTTATAACAAACTCAACCGCTTTTTTATTAATAACCGGTAAGGTCCCGGGGTGTCCCATACAAATTGGACAAATATTAACATTCGGTTTAGTTTCTTTCGGATCATTCTTGCAATCACAGAACATTTTTGTAGCTGTTTTAAGTTCTGCGTGTATTTCAAGTCCAATTGTAGTTTTATATTCCATTTTTTTATTATATAAAAATTTAAATAATTTTAAAATAAAAAAGAGACTGAGCTTACGTCAATCCCTAAATAAATTCGCGTATGAATTGTCCCTACTATACCTTTAAGCTTTTATAAATAGGAAATTTTTTACAAAGTTTTTTTACTTCTTTCGCAAATTCTTTTTTTATTTTAGTATTTGAAATATTTTTTATTACAAGCGATATCATTTCTGCAATTTTCTTAGCTTCCTTTTCTTTCATTCCACGGCTTGTTATCGCTGGAGAACCCAATCTTATACCAGATGGGTTATAGAATGGCCGTTTTTCAAATGGAATAGAGTTTCGATTAGCATAAATACCAAGCTTTTCTAATTCTTTCTGAAGTTTTAAAGAGTTAGAACTGTAAGAAGAAATATCAATTAATACCATGTGAGTATCGGTTCCTCCACTTATAACAGAAATATCATTATTTTTAAATTCTTCTGCCATTACTCTTGCGTTTTTAACAACTTGTCTTTGGTATTCTTTAAAACTTGGCCTTGATGCTTCAAGAAAACAAACAGCTTTTGCGGCAATAACATTTTCTAATGGTCCTCCTTGACTCCCCGGAAATAAAGCATTGTCAATTTTCTTTGCAAGGTCGTTATCTTTTTTATCTAACCTATCTTTTTTCTTAGAAAGAATCATCCCTCCTCGAGGCCCACGTAATGTTTTGTGAGTGGTTAAAGTAACAACATCGCAATAAGGAAAAGGATGCAAATGAACGCCCGAAACAACAAGACCCGCAAGGTGAGCAATGTCTCCCATTAAATATGCACCTACCTTATCTGCAATTTTTCTAAATTTTTTAAAGTTAATTTCCCGAGGATAAGAAGTAACGCCGGCAACAATTATTTTGGGTTTAAATTTTAATGCTATTTTCTCAACTTGCTTATAATCAATTATCTGTGTTTTTTTATCGACATTATAATAAGAAAAATTATAAATTTTTCCGGAAAAATTAACAGGTGAGCCATGAGTTAAGTGGCCTCCCGATTCAAGACTCATTCCTAAAACTTTATCGCCCGGTTCTAAAAGCGCTAAATAGACAGCGGCATTCGCTTGAGAGCCAGAATGAGGCTGGACATTAGCATGTTCTGCCTTGAAAATTTTCTTTGCTCTTAATATCGCTGTTTTTTCAATCTCATCTATAAATTGATTTCCAGGATAGTATCTCTTTCCAGGATACCCTTCTGAATATTTATTACTAAGGGGTGTTCCCATAGCAGAGAGAACCTCGAGTGAGGCATAATTTTCAGAAGGAATCAATACAAGACCGTTCTTTTGACGGTCAACTTCTTTTTTAATTAATTCTTTTACTTTTTTATCTTTAAAGTTCATTTTTATTTCTTTAACTAAATTAAACTTGTTTTTCTTTTTTATCTGTTGTCACCCTACCTCCCTGCCATTGACCGCGATATAAATTGGATTTTCCTTTTACTTGAAAAAACATTGCGTGAACAATTCTTGCCCCAAGCTCTATTTCAACTTCGCATCCACCAAGATTACAAATAGCAAAAGTTAACTCACCACAATAACCCGGTGAACAAGTTGCAGTAAACATCATCATACCGCTTCTAAAAATTGTAGTCCGCGGAGTAAATAAAATCAAAATATCTTCCGGGGTATTAACTTTTTCTAATGTTTTAACCAAAAAATAATCTCCTGGTTTAAAAATAAAACTATTTTTCTTTTTTTTATCAAATTTAGCAACTAAACTTACATCTGGTGTTTTTCTATCTTCAACTCCCAAAAAACTCTTCCCTTTTAGTTCATAAATTTCGCTCAATCTTAAATCAAAACCAGCACCCTCGGGGTTTTTTAATTCTCTTTCTGATAAATTTTCAACAAGTTTTTTTTCTTTTACTAACCTTAGAAGTTCATCAATTCCAAGTATCATAATTTTTTGCGGAGCGAAAAATTAATGCGTTAGCTCCATAAATTTTTTATTTTCCTAAATTATTAAGATTTTTTTGAAATTTATCTTCAAGATCCCGTTTCATTTCTTCGTGAAATTTTTCATCATAATTTGGAGAGAGCGTCTTTACCATACCACAACTTTCTTCTTCTAAACAAAACCCCACGACATGACATTTTGGAACTATATGCTCTGCTAACCAACTATAGCCTTTTTTCTTAAGAAGGTTTTTGATATCTCCTACTTCTTTAACAGAAATTTTTCTCAATTCCTCTTCAGCTGAGGAACAAATTCTCAAAGGATAATATCCCGCAATTAAATTATAAAGATTGTATTCTTGCAGGACATCAAGTTTTAGGCCACGTGGAATAATAAATATCGCATCTCTTTCTTTAACGCCAAGACTTATTAATTGATTATATACTTCTAAAGAATCTAGGCACCTTTCAAGGTAGCTATAAAGAAGTTCCTTATTTGCTCTTACAGTAGGAGGGATAGAAAAAACTAAGTTAATATTATCTAACGTTTCTTTTTTTAGTTTTTTTTCTTTAATTTGTTTTTTGTATTTCTTAAAAACTTCAGCTGCCCTCTGAACAGAATAATAAACAGAATCAACGACCATAGGAACTGTTCTGTGTCTTTTTTTGTCTCCCCATACACGCCAAGCTACAGAAGACAAAATTTTGATATTTAAAGCATTTGCATAATCGCGGGCAATCTGACTTCTCAAAGAAAGTAAATTAAGCCATTCTTTCTTAAGAGTTTTTTTATTTTTTAATACTTTTTGAATCTCTTTTTTAAGTTCTCTAAGCTTTCTTTTTAATCCCTCTGTTAGAACAAAGTTGCTTGAGATTATTTCAAAAAGTTTTTTAGTTTTCTTCTTTTTTGATAAATCCCGCACAATATTTGGCATTTCGGGATTCCTGAAAATATGCGGATAAGGATAAGTATTTCTTGGTGCAACAATCCTTGTTGTATATAAAAGATCAACACCATATTTTTTTAATTCTTTTTCAATTTCTTTTAACAAAAGTCCTATTTCTTCTGGCATCCATTCTTTACATTCTTCGTATTCTTTTTTTAAAGAAACTATTGACTCTATCGGTAGCTGAACAATACCAGTTCCATAAATCCCATATTGTAGTATTTTACTTGCTTCGTCCTTTTGGACTTCTTCATTTAAAAGGGAATTAAAAAAAATAATATTTTTGTCCGATGCTTTTCTGTAAATTTCTTTAGCTTTTTTATTTTTTGATATAGTAGATGGATAAACTATATCTTTAATTGTGGTATCTGTTCTTCTTCCGGACGCCATAAGAGACGAAGAAAAAATTATTCCAGTTATTGCAGAATCCAAAAATTTACTTGCTTCATAGGAAAAACAAATCACTGGCGTTGTAGCCATTGAAGCATGTCCCTTAAGAGATGATTTCCGCAAAATATTCTTAATTTTTTCGTTAACGTCTTGCCCTTTATCAACTACTTCTTTAAGTAAACTTTGAACCGATGTTCCTTTAAAAGTTATTAGCGCAGAAAAAGCTACTGTCTCTTGAGCATCTAAATTACCCGTTTTGTCTTCTAAAAAAGGAGTAATTCCTAAGAACTTTACTTTTAAATCTTTAGTCGTAAGATTTTTCATCAAAATTGGCTAATTTATTTCTTTTTTCTCCTTTCTTCTTTATGTAATCTACTTGCAACTGCAGATTTCTGTCCTGCATATTTATGATCTTTTTGTTTCAAATATGGTTTTTCAGCAGGAGCAGAAAGTGTCTCAAAAGTCATAGCGCACACTCTCATGCCGACATAAAGAATAATTGGCATAATACCAAGATTACCCAACTCCATAACTGGTTTTCCTGTCCACCCTGGATCAAATCTTGCTGCAGTCGAATGGACAACCAAGCCTAATCTTCCTAAAGAACTTCTTCCGTCGAGTCGCCCCATTATATCAGAAGGTAAAGTAACATCTTCTTTTGCAACCGCAATAACAAATTCATTTGGTTGTAAAATAAATGGTCCCCCATCTTCTATTTCAACAATTTCCATTACTGACTCAAAGTCTGTTTTTCTTTTAAGATCTAAATATGGATATTGAGTGGGTTTAAAAGTTTTGAAAGTATTTCCTAGACACAAATCAAGAGAACATGGTCCTAATTGTTCTTTAAAATCCGGCTTTGGTTTTATCTTAATTATTCCTTCTTTAAGATATTTCTTAATTTCTTTATCGCATAAAATCATAATTTTGATTGGAGCCTGCCTGCCGCGGGCGAAAAATTAATGCGTTAGCTCCATAAATTTTTGAGCAACGCGAGAAATTTAATGCGTAAGCTCCATAAATTTTTGAGCTTAACGAAAAAATTTAATGCGTTAGCTCCATATTTTTTATTTAATTAAACAATTATTCTACTTTTATTCCCAGGCTTTTTGCAGTGCCTTCTATAATTTTCTTTGCTGCTTCCAAATCGTCCGTATTTAAATCCTCCATTTTCTTTTTAGCAATCTCTTCTATCTGAGATTTTGTAATTTTACCAACTTTTGTTTTTTGTGGCTCGCCAGAACCCTTATCAACCCCTGCTGCTTTTTTAATAAGATAAGCTGCTGGAGGTGTTTTAAGTTCGAAATCAAAAGACCTATCTTCATAAACCGTTAATTCAACGGGTATAATTTCGTTTCCTTTGTCTTTTGTCTTTGCATTAAATTTTTGACAAAAATCAGCAATATTAATTCCGTGCTGACCAAGCGCTGGACCAATCGGAGGCGCAGGATTTGCTTTACCCGCTTCTATCTGAAGTTTAATTTGAGTTATTACTTTTTTCATGGCTATATTTTTTTAATTTGTAAATAGTCAAGATCAACGGGAGTGTCTCTATCAAACATATTAACAAGAACTTTTATTCTACCTCTTTCCTCGTCAATCTCTGAAACCTTGCCGTCAAAATCTTTAAATGGTCCGTCTGTAATTTTAACCAAGTCCCCAATGCTAACATCAATTTTATGTTCTGGCTCTTCTTGCTGCATTCTTTTCATCAAAAAATCTATCTCTTCTTGCTTTATGGGAATCGGAGTTGTTCCCGCCCCAATAAAACCTGTAACTCTTGGAGTGTTTCTTACTACATACCAAGAATCATCAGTAACTATCATTTCCACAAGAACATATCCTGGGTAAACTTTTTCTTCTACTGTTTCTCTTTTACCACTCTTAATTTTTATTTTTTTTTCTTTCGGGACAATTACATTAAAAATCTTGTCTTTCATATCCATAGACTCAATACGCTGTAATAAATTTTGTGCAACAGCTTCTTCGTATCCAGAATATGTATGAATAGCATACCAATTCTTCCCTTGTTTTGTTTGTTGTCTAGACATAATTTGAAAAAAATTAACGCGTCAGCTTCCTAAATTTATTATTTAACGACAACCGTCCTTATAACCCAAGTAAAAAAAACATCAAGACCTCCAAGTGCAGCCGCTGTAACAACTGAAATGCCAATTACGAGTAAAGTTTTATTAATGGTCTCGTTCCTTGTAGGCCATGTCACTTTCTTTAATTCCTTTCTCACTTCAGAGAAAAATTTTGGAATATTTCTAAAAAAATTTGCAGGGTTAAATTTCATAAATTCTAAGGGGTTTAAAAACTCCCCTCGCGGGGAATTTTTCTTTTTATTATTTCTTTATAACTCCTATGGATAAAAAGTCAAGTAAATTAATTAATAGCCAAAAAAGAAAATAACTTGACAAAAGAAGATAATCGCTTATTCTTATTTAATGTAAAATTAGGCTTAAAATTTATGAACGTTAAGCAAAAAATAAAAAATCAAATTAAAAATCTTCTCGTTTTAATTGTCGGGCTCTTTTTAATTAGTCCGCGGGAAGGTTAATTATAATTTCGATCAAATAATATTCAAAAGAAAACCTTCCCGCTACAACGGGAAGTTTTCTTTTAAGGGGACGCGGAAGGAAAATGGGGCTAACATCTCCAGAAACCCTTCCGCTTCCCCCACAATATTAACAGCACATTAAAAAAACATTGCCAAAAAACATCAGCAATGCAAGGGACTTTAAAGGATTAGTAAAAACTAGGAGGTAGAAAATGGATGAATGGGTCTCGGCAATGCCCATACTTCTGCCAGTGATTATCTTATGGACAATCGCCGTCAAGAGACAAATAAGAAGGGAAAAAAAATCGAATTCCAAAGGGGGATCATAATGAATTTATGGTGGAAAGAGGCATTGAAATCTTTTGAAGAATCTTTACATTCTTCAAAAGAAAAGCAAAATAATGATTCTTCAATGGTCTTACGAAGAGAAAAACGCTTAACAAAAAGTAATTTCTCGCTTAGCCCAAAGACTGAAAGGAGGATAAAAAAAATAAGATAAGAAAACGGCAAGCCCAGACAAGTACATAAGGCGGGGCCCTATTTTGAATAGGGCCTCTTTTGTTTCGCTTGCTATTTGTTTAAAAAATAATTATTATGGAGTGAATATCGTATGGAGGTTAAACAAAAAAAAATTCTTAATGCGTTAAACATTGCTCTATCGCCTAATACTTTAGGAGTTCTTAAAATTCTTGAAAAATTTCCTTTACCAGAGACCGCTTATAATATAAATGAAGAAAATTTAACAAAGCTTGGGTTTAAACAAAACACAATTTTAAATTTTTTAAGAATACGGGGGAAAACCAATATTGAAAAGGAATGGCAAAAACTTGAAAGAGAGGATATAAAAATAATAACAAAAGATGAAAATGAATATCCTGAACTTCTTGCTGAAATTTCAAAACCGCCAGTCTTGCTTTATGTTAAAGGCGAATTACTACCTGAAGAAAAATATTTTTCCTGTATAGGGACAAGGTGGCCTTCTGATTATGGCAAAATGATAGTACCAGAAATCATCAGCGATATTGTAAATTATAATTTTACAGTTGTCTCTGGAATGGCACGCGGCATTGATACATTGCCACACAAAGAAGCACTCGAAAGAGGAAAAAGAACCATTGCAATTGTAGGAACAGGGCTTGATATTGTCTTCCCGCCAGAAAATAAAAACTTAGCAAAAGAAATAGAAAAAAATGGAGCCATAATTTCAGAATTTCCGCTTCAAACACCCCCCTTAAGTTATAATTTCCCCCAAAGAAACAGAATTATTGCAGGAATAACTATGGGCACTTTAGTAATTGAAGCAAAAGAAAAAAGCGGGGCTTTAATCACAGCAAATTTAGCACTTGAAGAAAATAGAGAGGTCTTTGCGGTGCCCGGTCCAATATATTCAAAAACCTCAAAAGGTTGTAATAATCTTATAAAACAAGGGGCACACCCCGTAACTTCTTCAGAAGATATACTTTCTGTATTTAATATAGAAAAAGGATTAGAAATTGAAAAAGAAATAAAAGGAGACACGGAAGAAGAAAACTTAATTTTAGACTTACTTAAAGTTAATCCTTGTTCTATTGATGAAATAATAAAAAAGACTAAAATTGACACAAGTGTTGTAAACTCCACTTTAATTTTACTTGAAATTGAAAAGAAAATTGGAAAAACTGGTGAAAAATATTATATAAATAGCAAATAATATGGATTTAATTATTGTTGAGTCCCCCACTAAAGCGAACACAATCCAAAAATTTCTTAAAGATAACTTTGTTGTCTGTTCTTCCTATGGACACATAAGAGATCTTCCAAAAAGCACTCTTGGAGTCGATATTGAAAAAAACTTCGAACCAAAATATATAATTCCTACAAAAGCAAGGAAAAATCTTTCTGAACTTAAAAAGAACATAAAAGAAGCTAATAAAATAATCCTAGCAACAGACGAAGATAGGGAAGGAGAAGCAATTTCCTGGCATATTATAAAGGCTTTAAAAGACAATGAATTAAAAAAATATGAAAGAATTGTTTTCCATGAAATAACAAAATCTGCGATTGAAAATGCATTAAAAAATCCCCGGGAAATCAATATGGATTTAGTTGACGCTCAACAATCACGAAGAGTCTTAGATAGATTGGTTGGATATAATTTGTCTCCATTTTTATGGAGAAAAGTAAAAAGAGGACTCTCTGCAGGAAGAGTTCAATCGGTTGCCGTAAAATTAATCTGCGAAAGAGAAAATGAGATTAAAAAATTCAATCCTCAGGAATATTGGGAGATAAAAGCTTTATTAAAATCGAAAAAAGAAGAGAAAGATGATTTTGAGGCAACACTTCAGAAAAAAGATGGAAAGATTATCCCAAGGTTCGAAATAAATTCAAAAGGGGAAGCAGATAAAATTACAAAAGATTTAAAGGACGCAGAATACAAAATAAAAGATATAAAAAGAGAGGAAAGAAAGCAAAATCCTCTTCCTCCATTTACAACTTCTCTTCTCCAGCAAGAAGCAGGAATAAAACTTCGTTACTCTGCAAAATTTACAATGAGAGCAGCCCAAGCTCTTTATGAAAAAGGTATTATAACTTACCATAGAACAGATTCTTTTAATCTATCAAAACAAAGTCTTTTTGAAGCAAAAAAAGTTATCGAAGAAAAGTATGGAAAAAAATATTGGGCAGGATATCAAAGAGAATACAAAACGAGATCAAAAGGAGCACAAGAAGCTCACGAAGCAATAAGGCCAACAATGCCAGAAAAGTCTCCAAATGATTTGGGAGAAAAATTTAAAAAAGAAGAGAAAAAATTATATGATTTAATTTGGAGAAGATTTATTGCAACGCAAATGGCAACAGCAACTATCGATTTTACGTTAATAGAAATAGAAACCATAAAAGAAAAAAAACCTTACAAATATATTTTTGAAGCAAGGGGCCAAATTATAAAATTCGACGGATTCTTTAAGGTATATCCGATTAATTTAAAAGAAAAAACACTTCCGGATTTAGAAGAAAATGAATTTTTAAATCTTTTAAAACTAATCCCGTCCCAACATTTCACAAAGCCTCCAGCAAGATATTCGGAAGCAATGCTTGTTAAAATCCTAGAAAAATATGGAATTGGCCGCCCCTCAACCTATGCTCCTATTATTTCAACAATCCAGGAAAGGAATTATATTGAAAAAGACGAGAATAGAAAGCTTAAACCAACTGAAATTGGAATTGTGGTAAATGAAATATTAATAAAACACTTCCCAGAAATAGTTGATATAAAATTTACCGCCAAAATGGAAGAAGAATTAGATAATATAGCCGAGGGTAAAATAAGGTGGCAAAAACCGCTTGAAGAGTTTTATCCTCCATTTGAAAAACACCTAGAAAAAAAAGAAGAAGAAGTAAAAAAGAAAGATCTTACAAAAAAAACAAAGGAAAAATGTCCGGAATGTGGCGCTCCTCTTCTTCTAAGATGGGGAAAGTTTGGAAAATTTTATTCCTGCTCAAAATTCCCGGACTGTAAATATTCAAAACCATATTTTGAAGAAATAAATATTGAATGTCCTAAATGCAAAAAAGGTAAAATTCGAGAACTAAGGACGAAAAAGGGTAGAAGATTTTTTGGGTGTTCAGAATATCCAAAATGTGATTTTATGAGTTGGCAAAGGCCAAAAAAATAAGATATAATTCAATAAATAATAAGAATTATGCGAAAAAAAATTACCTCTGAAAAAGTTACTTGGATAGATATAATGACACCAACAGAAAAAGATTTAGAGTATTTAGAAAGAAATTTTAACTTACATCCGTTTGTAACAAAAAGCGTCCTTCCCCCCATTCATCATCCTCGTTTTGAAAATTATGAAGATTATTTATTCTTAGTTTTGCATTATCCGTTTTTTGAAAAAGAAATAAAAGAAACAATGGGACGAGAGC
>JAQUPA010000012.1 GCA_028716825.1 Candidatus Paceibacterota bacterium | reverse complement strand
TAAAAAGGTCGATTGTTACCTTAGATAATTTTTTAAAAACCATGAGAGAAAAAGGTTTTACATTAATTGAGCTATTGGTTGTTATTGCAATTATTGCTATTTTGGCAGCTATTGTTTTGGTGAGTGTAGCTAACGTCAGAAATAGATCATACGATTCACGTGTTGAGTCAGCTCTAAATCAGATAAGGACACAGGCAGAGATTGTTTATGAGGAAAGTACGCCAAATGCTTACACAACTGTAACTTGTACACATGCAGACATTGCGCCTCTTTGTACAGACATAAATAGCATTATTGGTGCTAATCCTACTATTGCATCCAGTGCTGATGCATACTGCGCAGAGTCTGTATTAAAAAGCTCAACAAGTGAATACTGGTGCACAGACAGCACAGGAAGATCAAAGAAATATACTGCTAATCCAGCATGTAGTGCTGTAGCTGGAGCAGAAGTATATACCTGTGAGTAGAAAATTGTTTTAAGAATTTAGTATTAAAAACGTCCCTGTTTCGGGGGCGTTTTTTATTTGACAACAATTTTATATTTTTTATAATGAAATTTGCTAACAATTATTAATATGAATCTTATACCTACGGTTATTGAAAAATCTCCCCAGGGAGAAAGGGCATATGATATTTATTCAAGGCTTCTTAAGGAGCGCATTATTTTTTTGGGAGGTATAGTTGATGATAATGTGGCAAATTTGGTAATAGCTCAGCTTTTGTTTTTGGAAAGCCAGGATCCAAAGAGAGACGTTAAGCTTTACATTAACAGCCCAGGGGGTTCTGTTACTGCCGGGCTTGCAATTTACGATACAATGCAGTACATAAAATGTGATGTTTCAACAATTTGTGTTGGGATGGCAGCTTCCATGGCAGCAGTACTTTTATCTGCTGGTAAAAAAGGCAAAAGATTTGCTCTTCCCAACTCTGAGATTTTGTTACATCAAGTCATGGGTCAGGCAGGAGGACAGGCAGTTGAGATTGAAATTTCAGCAAAGCATATCATGAAGATAAAAGAGAGATTAAACAAAATTCTTTCAAAACATACGGGCCAGGCGCTTGGCAACATAGAAAAAGACACAGATAGGGACTTTTATCTTACATCTGAAGACGCAAAAGAATATGGTATTGTAGATAAGATTATAAAAAAATAACAGAAAATATGGATGTTGATATTGAAGATCTTTCGGGGTCAAAAGTGAAAATTAACTTAAGACTATCGGGCGAGGAATTCTCGCCTTATTTAGTTAGGGCAGCTAAAGAATTATCCAAAACAATAAATATTCCTGGTTTCAGGCCCGGGAAAGCGCCACAAAAAATTATAGAAGAAAAAATCGGCAAAGGTAAAATTACAGAAGAAGCTGCGAAAATTGCTTTAAATGAAAATTTCCCCAAAATTGTTAGCGAGAAAAAAATAAAAATTTTAGGTCCTCCACAAGCAAAAATTGATTTTCCAAAAATAGAAGAAACAGGCGAGTTTAAAGCAGATATTGAAACTGCGGTCTTTCCTGAAGTTAAATTAGACAATTGGAGGAGGATTGCAAGGGAAGAAAAATTAAAAGAAATAAAAATAGAACAAAAAGAAATAGAAGACGCTTTATCTTGGCTGCAGAAATCAAGAGCAAAACGCATAAGAAAATTCAAACCAGCAGCAAAGGGGGATGAGGTGACAATAGATTATAAAATAAGAAGTGAAGGGGTAAGGGTTGAGAATGGAGATATAAAAGACCAAAAAATTATTATTGGCGAAGGAAAGCTTATTCCTGATTTTGAGAAAAACCTTCTTGGTTTGTCAGAGGGCGAGGAGAAAAATTTTTCTGTAATGTGCCCTTCAAATTTTTGGAAAAAAGAATTAAGAGGAAAGAATCTTGATTTTAAAGTTAAATTAAAAGAGATATTCAGAATAGAACTTCCAGAATTAAATGATGATTTTGTAAAATCTCTTGGTGATTTCAAAGATAAAAAATCTTTAAAAGACAATATAAAAGAAGGAATTAAAGCTGAGAAAGAAGCTGCGGAAGAGAAAAGATGGCAGGGTGCAGTTCTTGATAAAATTGCCAAAAATTCTCAAATTGAGGTTCCTGAAATTTTAGTAAAAGAGCAAAGGGATAGAATGCTTGATGATCTTAAAAAAACAGTAGAGGAACAAATGGGGCTTCCCTTTAATACTTATCTTTCGCAGGTTAAAAAAACAGAAGAAGATCTCAAGAAAGAATTTATTCCAGAAGCTAAAAAAAGAGTAAAGATTTTTCTTTGTATATATGATATAGCCGAGAGAGAAAATATAATGGTTCAAGACGAAGAAGTAGAAAAAGAAATAGAAGAGACCGAAAAAAAATATCCTCAGCTTTTGGGCGACATAAAGAATAAACAAAGCGAGGAAGATTTTAGAAACTTTATAAGAGAAAAAATTTTAGAAAAAAAGGTAATGAATTTACTCAAAGAGGCTCGAGGTTAAAGCGGAGCCAATCATTTCAGGAGGAGAAGGAATTTCAAGATACTCAAGAATCGTGGGGGCTATATCGAACAAAAAGCCGCCAGGTTTTTCTATTTTATATAACATTTTTTCTTGGGGGATTTCACTTTTGAATTTTGGGTCCACAAGAAAAAGGGGAACAGGATTTGAAGTATGTTCTCCAATTGTTTCTCCCGACCTCGTTATCATTTCTTCGAAGTTTCCATGATCTGCTGTAATCATTGTTATGTATCTTCCTTCCGCCGCTCTTAATATTTTTCCAACAGCACCATCTATAACTTCTGCTGCTTTAATGGCGGCTGGAATATTTGCAGTATGTCCTACCATATCTGGGTTTGCAAAATTTATAAGCATAAAATTATAAATTCCCTGCTCAATTTCTTTTATTGTCCTTTCTGTAATTTCTTGTGCTTGCATTTCGGGATTTTGATCATAATGTGGCCCGCCGGTTGAAGGAATAAGGACTCTGTCTTCCCTCGGGTAGGGTTCTTTTTTAAGGCCATTAAAAAAATATGTTATATGTGCATATTTTTCAGTTTCTGAGATTCTAATTTGGGAAAGCCCAGCATCCGAAATTACTTTTCCCAAGGTATTTTCAATGTGAGGAGGTTCATAGGCTACTTTTGTTTTTTCATCTTTAAGATATCTTGTCATTGTAACAAAACACAAATTGTCTATTTTTTTCCTTGGGAATTTATCAAAATTTTCTTCAACAAAAGCCTGTGTTAATTCTTTTGCTCTTTCTTCCCTGAAGTTAAAGAATATTACAGCATCATTATCTCTAATATTTCCTTCAGAATCCACCATAGCCGGTTCTATATATTCGTCAGTGATATCTCTCATGTAAGAAGATTCGAGGTACGAAATAGGATTAGGTGCTATTTGATAATCCTGACCTTCTCCGATCATACAGTTATAAGTTTTTTCTATTCTTCCCCAGTCTTGGTTCCTATCCATTGAAAAACTTCTTCCAGAAATTGTAGCTATTTTTCCTATACCTTGAGCTGCCATTCTGTCTTTTAGCGATTGCAGGAATTTTGCCGCTTCTTTTGGTTTTGTGTCTCTTCCATCAGTGAAAATATGGAGATATACTTTTTGAATTTTTTCCCTTTGACAGAATTCAAGAAGCGCATATAAATTGTCTATATAGCTGTGTACTGCGCCTGAAGATACGAGCCCAACCAAATGCATTCTAGAATTGTAACGCCTAACATGATCTCTGGCCTCAAGAAAGGCTTTGTTTTGAAAAAAATATCCATTTTGAATTTCATTTACAATTCTTGGCAGGTACTGATATATAACCTTGCCTGCCCCGATTGTAAGATGGCCAACTTCACTATTTCCTTCTTCCCACCAAGGGAGGCCAACGTTAATTCCTGACGCATGTAGTGTAGTTGCAGGGAAGTTTTCCTCAAGGTATTTTATATTTGGAATATTTGCTTGAGAAGGAGCATTCCCGTCATTTGGGGAAGCAACTCCCCAGCCATCAAGTATTATGAGTATGACTTTTTGCATAATTTTGAACGAAGCGAAAAATTAATGCGTAGCTCCATAGGAATATTACAATAATTGTCCAATAATTTAATTAGATTTACTAATGAATTAAGTTATTATAGCTTTTTGACAAAAGGGGGTCAACATGATAAACTAAAGCCAGGTTTAAAATTTTTGGCTAAAATTCAGCCTAATACCTAATAAAGGTTATAATTTCTCTCAATTAAATTTTTCAAAATTAAAATGATTTCAAAAAAAAGTTTAAGTATTTTTTTAATTGAGGGTGGAATATCCAAAATAATCTCAATTTTATTTTATGTCAGAAATAATTCTTTTAGTTATTGGCGCCGCTTCAATCTGTGTTGGCGCCGTTCTTGGTTATCTTGCCAGACAGAGCATTGCTAAACTTCAAGCTGGTTCTGCCGAAGAAAGACTTCAAAAAAAACTAGACGAAGCAAAGAAGCAGGCCGAAAATATAATTCTTGACGCAAAAAAGAAAGGACTTTCTTTTTTAGAGGACTCGAAGAAGAAAACAGAACAAAAAGAAAAAGATCTCTCTTTGCTTGAAAAAACCCTCGAAAGAAAGAAGGGTGTTTTTGAACAGAAATCTTTAGATTTAAAAAACAAAGAAAAAGACATTGGTTTGAAAGGAGAAGATCTAGAAAAATTAAAAAGAAAAGCTCAAGAAATTATAAATAAAAAAAAGACAGAACTTGAGAAATTAAGCGGGTTTTCAAAAGAAGAAGCAAGAAAAGAAATTATGAAAGAAATTGAGCAGGAATACAAACAAGAGATAGAAAAGAAAATTTCGAAAATAGAAAAAGAAGGAGAGGAAAAGTTTGAGAGAAAAGCAAAAGAAATCTTAGCATTTACGATTCAAAGAGGAGCTTCTGCTCTGGTTGAAGACCTAACCACTATCTCTGTTTCACTTCCTGATGACGAAATCAAAGGAAGAATTATAGGGAAAGAGGGAAGAAATATTAGAGCTTTTGAAAATGCTACAGGAGTTGAATTAATAGTGGACGAAACACCAAATGTAGTTTTTTTATCATCTTTTGATCCGTTACGCAGGGAAGTTGCAAAAATTGCTCTTCAAGAACTAGTTAAAGATGGGAGAATTCAGCCAACAAGAGTTGAGGATATTGTAAAGAAAATAGAAGAACAGATGCCAGAGAAAATTCAGAAAATTGGCGAGGACATATGTCATGAGCTTGAAGTTTTTGGTCTGGATCCAAAATTATATCAATTACTCGGAAGATTGAAATTCCGAACTAGTTATGGACAGAATGTTTTAGATCATAGCAGAGAAGTGGCTTATATTGCAGGAACTTTAGCTTCAGAAATAGGAGGAGATGTTAAAGTGGCTAAAAAAGCTGCTCTACTGCACGACATTGGTAAGGCTGTTGATTGGGAAGTTGAGGGATCTCATATTGAAATTGGCATTCGTATTTTAAAGAAATTCGGAATTGAAGAAGAAGTTATCCAAGCTATAAAGAGTCATCACGAAGAACATCCTTATGAGACCATTGAATCAGTTATAATCCAGACAGCCGATGCAATTTCTGCTGGCAGGCCAGGAGCGAGAAAAAGCAGCCCCGAAGATTATATTAAAAGGATTGAAGAGCTTGAAAAGATTGCAATGGAGTTTGATGAAGTTAAGGATGCTTTTGCACTGGAAGCAGGAAGAGAGCTTAGAGTATTTGTAAAAAGCGAAGAGGTAGACGATTATATGGCAAAAAAATTAGCCAGAGAAATTGCAAACAAAGTTGAAAGCGACTTGGATTATCCCGGTGAGATAAAAGTAAATGTCATAAGAGAAACAAGAGTTATTGAATATGCAAAGTAATCTTGGAGAAATTTCCTAAAAAGAAATGATAGCAAATATTTTTAATCATCGCGCAAAGAACATTACTTCTGCCGCTATTATTTTAATTGCCGCCACTTTTTTTGCAAAAATTACAGCACTCTTTCGTGATAGGATTCTTGCGGGCCTTTTTGGCGCAGGCAGAGATCTTGATATATACTATGCTGCTTTTCGAATTCCGGATTTTCTTTTTAATATTTTAATTATTGGCGCCTTATCCAGCGCTTTGATACCGATTTTTGCAGACCACTGGGAAAATAAATCCAAAAAAGAGGTGTGGAGATTTTTTAATAACGTCCTTTGTATTTTTATTTGCGCCTTGATTTTAGCCGGAGCCTTGCTTGCGATTTTTGCTCCCCAGCTAATGAGAATTATTGCTCCTGGTTTTAAATCGCAGGAAATGGCGACGGTAGTACTTCTAACAAGAATAATGTTTTTATCCCCTTTGATTTTGGCGGTTTCTAATATTTTTGGTTCACTTTTACAATATTTCTCAAAATTTCTTATCTATTCTTTCGCTCCAATAATGTATAATATTGGGATTATTATTGGCGCGATGTTTTTTGTACCAAGATGGGGTCTTGTGGGCCTTGCGTGGGGCGTTGTATTGGGTGCTTTTTTACACCTTTTTGTGCAATTGCCCGCAGTTTTTGCTTCTGGCTTTGATTTTAAATTTATTCTCGACATTAAAGATAAAGGGATGCGCAAGCTTTTAAGATTGATGTTGCCAAGGGCCATAGGAGTAGCTGCGACTCAAATAAACTTAATAGTGATTACCGCAGTTGCTTCTCTTCTTACTGTTGGTTCTATCACTGTTTTTAATTTTTCAAACAACCTACAGTATGCCCCTATTTCTTTATTTGGTATTTCTTTTGCCGTAGCTGCTTTTCCTTCGCTTTCAAAAAGTTTTTCTTTGAAAAAAAGAAAAGATTTTATTGAAAAGTTTACTTCAACTTTTTCACAGATAATATTTTTCGTTATCCCTATTTCCTTTTTTATTTTTATTTTAAGAGCACAAATTGTCAGGGTGATATTAGGAGCAGGAAAATTTTCTTGGAACGATACAAGGCTTACAGCGGCTTGTCTTGGCATTTTCTCTTTCTCGCTTTTTGCTCAATCTTTAATTCCTTTACTTTCCCAATCTTTTTATTCTATGCAGGACACAAGAACGCCTGTTAAAATAAATATTTTCTCAATTATTTTTAATATTATTTTTTCTTTCTCTTTTGTTTGGATGATTTCAAATATTCCCAATTTCTCTTTCTTTTTACGATCCTTTTTGAAATTAGAAGGAGTTAATGGACTCACAATGATAGGTCTTCCGTTAGCTTTTTCTCTTACCGCTATTTTAAATATACTTTGGCTAATTTTCGCTTTTAAAAGGAAAATTGGAGATCACTGGGAATTTAGACTTCGTAACTCTTTTTTGCGCATTTTTATTCTTTCTCTTTTTTGTGCTTTGATGTGTTACGGCCTTTTATATCTTGCGGCTCCTGCTTTTGGTCTTGAGACTTTTTGGGGTATATTTTTACAGATGGCTTTTGCTGGAGGAATTTCTGCTCTGCTTTATTTTTTTCTTGCATGGAAATTTAAGTTCCCCGAATGTAATTTAATCACAGGTACTTTATTTAAAAAGGTTTCAGAAAATATTGTGGAGGTTGAGGCTGATGTTTAAAAATATGGCAAAAAAACAATCAAAATTATTTAAATTTATTTCCATTATCATTGTTTTTTTGGTTGCCCTAACAATGATTCTTTGGGCTTTAGTGCCGTTATTTTCCTAGAATTTTGGATTGAAATTTACATTAAAATTTGCTATTATTTAATAAGAAAAAAAATACCACATTTGTGGATTTTTATATTAATTAAGATTTGAGGACTTAAGAAAAACTATGGATATTTCTTGGTATGGTCATTCTTTTTTTGAGATAAACGGAAAAATAGACGGAGAAAGAGTAACAATAGCAATTGATCCTTATGGTAAGAGTACGGGTTTAAGACCTAAAAAAACAAGGACAGATATTTTGCTTTTGTCACATGAACACGAGGATCATTCTAATAAAAAAGCAGTAAGTGGTTTTGAATTGGACGGAAAAATAAAAGAACCTTTTTTAATAAATGAACCGGGAGAATATGAAGCTAAAGGAGTTAAAGTTAAGGGTATTTCTTCTTTTCACGATGATAATTTTGGGGAAGAAAGAGGCGAAAACATTATCTTTATAATAGAAGTTGAGGGCATTAAAGTTTGCCATATGGGAGATTTTGGACAAAAAGAACTTTCAAAGGAACAAGCAGATGATATTGTTGGTGTTGATGTTCTTTTAATTCCTGTAGGTGGATTATTTACAATCTCTGGAAAAGAAGCAGCAAAAATTGTAGGCCAAGTTGAGCCAAAAATCGCAATACCAATGCACTATAAAATACCCGGCATCACATTAAAAATTGAAGATGAGAAAAGTTTTTTGAATGTTATTGGAGTAAAAGAAAAAGAAAAATTTAAGAAATTAAAATTAAAAAAGAGTGAACTTGACAGAAAAGAAGGAACAGAAATTTTGATAATGGAGAAAACGTAAAAACATGTCTTTTCTAAAAAAGATAAAAGAAAAATCAGAGAAAGAAAAGAAAAAAATTTTATTCACTTCTATCATTATCGTAGCAATTTTTTTAGTTCTATTATGGTTTTTAACTATAAAATATAATATTTCAAGGATAAATTTTGGAAGTTTTAGGGGGCCAGAAATAAACACAGAAGGAATTAAAGACGCAAAAGATAGATTGAAAAATTTACGAGATACCTTTAATAGAAATATTAAAGATTTTAAGGGGGTTACAGATGAGTTAGAATAATTTTTTATTACATTTATGTCTATCGAAAAAAGAGAAATTACAGAAGAAATTAAAGAATCTTATCTTGATTATGCAATGTCTGTTATTGTTGCAAGAGCTCTTCCTGATGTAAGAGATGGTTTAAAACCAGTGCACAGAAAAATATTATATGCCATGTGGGAAGATGGTCTTCGTCATAATGCAAAATTCAGAAAATCTGCAAATGTTGTTGGTGCAGTTCTTGGAAGATATCATCCTCATGGTGATACCGCAGTTTATGATTCACTTGCTAGAATGGCTCAGGATTTTTCTTTGCGTTACCCTTTAGTTGATGGTCAGGGGAATTGGGGAAGCATTGATGGCGATAGTCCTGCAGCTATGCGTTATACAGAATGTAGAATGGCAAAAATAGGAGAAGAAATGTTAGCTGATATTGAAAAAAATACTGTGGATTTTGGTCCTAATTATGATGGTGCAAGGAAAGAACCAATTGTTTTACCCTCACCTCTCCCACAGCTTTTATTGAATGGTTCTCTTGGTATTGCTGTTGGAATGGCGACAAAAATTCCACCACATAATCTTAGAGAAGTTTGTGATGCTCTTATTTATCTTTTAGAAAACGAAGAGAGCGCCAAGACCGAAGACCTTTTTAAATTTATTAAAGGGCCTGATTTTCCGACAGGTGGCCAAATTTTTGACAAAAAAGGGATTATTAGTGCATATGAAGTTGGCAAAGGTCCAATTTTGGTTCGTGGCAAAGCAGAGGTTGTTGAAGCAAAAAAGGATCTTTTTTTAATTGTAATTACGGAAATTCCATATAATATCCAAAAATCTTCTTTACTTGGAGAGATGGCAAATTTAGTAAAAGACAAAAAAATTAATGGTATCAAAAACATACGAGACGAATCTGATAAAGAAGGAATGAGAATAGTGGTTGAGCTTAAGAAAGATGCGCAACCAAAGAAAATCTTAAACCAGTTATTTAAATGGACTTCTCTTGAAGGGACATTTCATCTAAACATGGTTGCTCTTGAAGAGGGACTTCAGCCCAAAACACTTTCCTTAAAAGAACTAATGGAAGATTTTCTCTTACATAGAAAAGAGGTTGTAAGAAGAAGAACTGAATATAATCTTAAGAAGACAAAAGAAAGAATTCATATTCTGATAGGTCTTAAAAAAGCACTTTTATACATTGATGATATAATCAGCACAATTAAAAAGTCAAAAGACAGAGATAATGCAAAGAAGAATTTAATTTCTAAGTTTAAATTTTCCGAGATTCAATCCGATGTTATTTTAGAAACGAAATTACAGGCGTTAGCTCGTCTTGAGAGAGAAAAAATAAAAAACGAACTTGATGAAAAAAAGAAATTGGCGGAAGAGCTAAAAGCAATCTTAAGCAAAAAAAGAGGAATTGAAAAAGTTGTAGGGAAAGAATTAGAAGAGATTAAAGAAAAATATGGAGACGAAAGAAGAACGGAGTTGATTGTCCAAAAAGCTGGAGAGTTTAAAGAAGAAGATTTAATTCCAGAGGAAGACAATATTTTGGTTTTAACAGAAAATGGTTATGTAAAAAGAATATTGCCATCTGCCTTTAAAGCACAAAAAAGAGGGGGTAGAGGTGTTTTGGGGCTTGCGCTTCGCGAAGAAGATAAAGTTAGCCAGTTTTTATTTCTAAGCAGTCATGATCAGGTTTTGTTTTTTACAAACCTTGGTAAGGTTTTTAAAATTCCAGCATACGAAATACCTGCTTCAGACCGTCAAGGCTTTGGTAAAGGAATTTTAAATTTTCTTGAGCTTTCTCCTGGCGAGATAGTAACATCTATGGTAAATTTTGGAAAGCAGAAAACAAAATATTTGGTAATGGCTACAGAAAACGGCACTATTAAAAAAACAGAAAGTAAAGATTTTGAAGTTGTAAGAAGGTCTGGTCTAAGAGCAATTAAACTTTCTTCTGGCAATAATCTTGTCTTTGTAAAAGGGATGAACGACAAAGACGAAGTTTTAATTGGAAATTCAAATGGTAGTGTTATAAGATTTAGAGAAAAAGACGTAAGATCAATGGGAAGAAACGCTATAGGAGTTATTGGTATGAGAGCGAAAAGAGAGAGTAATAGCAAAATTGTAGGTATGGAGATAATTTCGTCTAGTAGGGAGAAAAAAGAAAATTTATATTTATTGACTTTAAGTAAAAATGGCTTTGCCAAAATGACAGATATTACAAAGTTCAGATTACAAGGACGAGGAGGAAAGGGAATTATAGGGATGAAAATTACTAAAAAGACCGGGGGATTGACTAAGATATTTTTAATAAAAAATGAAGAGGAGTTAGTTATTATTTCTGAGAAGGGACAAACCATAAGAACAAAAATTAAAAGCGTCTCAGTGCTTGGGAGAGCCTCTCAGGGCGTAAAAGTAATAAAATTAAAAAGCGGAGATAAGGTTGTCTCAGGTATTGTTTTTTAAAATAACATTACTATAATTAATTAAATTATGAGTTTTCAAGCTAATTCGCAAGGGACAGGAGGATTTTTAAATCCCCAAGAAATTATTGAAAATATTGATATTATAAAAGAAGGAATGAAAGTTGCTGATTTTGGAAGCGGGGCTGGATATTTTTCAATTTTATTAGCAAGGAAAGTGGGTAAGGACGGAGAGGTTTTTGCCATAGACGTTTTGAAAGAATCCCTTGAGGTAGTTGAATCTAAGGCAAAATCAGAAGGTTTTGAAAATGTTAAAACAATAAGAGGTAATCTTGAGAATAAAGGAGGGTCTGGTCTTAAAGAGGGTTTTTGTGATATAATTTTTATAGCAAATCTTTTATTCCAAACAGAAGACGATAAAGCTGTAATTGAGGAGGTAAAGAGAGTACTTAAGAAAAATGGGATGGTAGTTTTTTTAGAATGGATTCCGGGGATTCCTTTCGGTCCCGAAGGAAAAAAAATAAAGAAAGATGAAGCAATAAATTTATTTAAAGAACAGGGGCTTGTTCTTAAAAAAGAATTTCCAACAGATAATTATCATTACGGTTTAATTTTTGAAAAATAAACATGAAGAATAAAAAAATTTTGTCAATAATAATTTTATCAATTATTTTATTTTTACCTCTTTTTGTATTTGCTGATGTTGATATTCCAAATCCTGCCAAAATATCAACAATTGAGGAATTCTTGAACGCTGTTAAAAAATATATGTGGTTTTTAGTTGCTCCTCTTGCTACAATCATGGGAATTTGGGCGGGTATTTTGTTTTTAACATCCGAAGGAAACCCAGAAAAAGCAAAGAAAGCAAGGGATCTTTTAAAATATATTGTAATTGGAGTTTTTGTTGCGGTTGTCGCAAGTGGAATTAGTATACTTATAACGAATCTTTTGTCACCATAAAAAGGTCGTTTTTTGAAGAAAATTTAGAAAAATATGAAAAAATTAAAGAAAGTTTTAAGTCACGTTTTAATAATCGGATTTATATCAATGATGGTTTTACCAACATTGGTTATGGCAGCAGGCCCTACCTCAGAACCTCCTGCTCCAGTAAAGAATTGGGACGACATTGTTAGGATTATGAATTTAATAAGAAATATAATGTGGGCTGTTTTGGGTGTTGTGGTTATTGTTATGTTTATTTGGGCTGGCATAACTTTTTTTGGTGCAGAGGGTGACCCAACTAAGGTTGAAACAGCAAGAAAAAGAGTAATGTATGGCTTAATAGGTGTTGTTGTTGCTGCGATAGCGGGTGGTATAGTGGCTTTAATTACTAGCCTTATTTCTTAATAGAGATATATTCTTAATTCGTCTTACGTAATAGAACGAACGGTTTTTCGTAGCCGTTCGTTTTATGTTATAATTATAAAAATATTTTTCGGAGTAGTTAAAAAACTAATAAATCATTAAGCATAAATGCCTCTGTGGTGGAATTGGCAGACACGCATGGTTTAGGACCATGTCCCGTAAGGGGTGCAGGTTCAAATCCTGCCAGAGGCACATTTGCGGCATGGAGTAATCCATGAAATTTTGATTTTTTCTTCCGACAGAGTTTTAATAAATTATATTAAATACGATGAAAAAGAAAGTTGTCTTATTTTTTTTATTTTTAATTCTCGCTTTAAGTATTTTTTTGCATTTTTTTAGGTTATCTTATCCAAATAGGATAGTTTTTGATGAGCAATGGTATGCTTCAAGCGCTGCCTCTTATCTTTCCCATAAATATTATTTTGATGCCCACCCGCCCCTTGGAAAAATTTTAATTTCAGCATCTGGAAAACTTTTTGGCTTTAAAGATCCAAGTGGAAATTTTTATTTTAACCATAATGAAAGTTATTTAAGTAAAAGCAGCTATTTACCATTTAGGCTTTTGCCGGCAATTTTGGGTATTTTTTTGCCAATATTGGGTTGGTTTATTGTAAAAGAGTTAAAAGGATCAAATAAGGCAGCTTTTCTTTGTAGTGCTTTTTTGCTTTTTGACAATGCACTTTTGTTGCAATCTCGTTTTGTTTTATTGGAGATTTTTCTTGTTTTCTTTTATTTATCATCAATCTTTTTATATTTAAAGCTGATAAATCAAAAAAAATATACAAAAAAATGGTATATTTTCTTGATTTTATTAGGTCTTTCTTTAGGTATTGTTATTTCTGTTAAATGGACGGGATTTTTAGTTCTTGCTACTATTATTTTTTTAGAAATTATAAAGTTAATTAATAAACAAATAATTTCTGGAGGTGGATTATCAAATTTTTTTCAAAAAAATAAGAAATATTTTACTGCTATTTTTTTAGGTATTTTATTTTTGCCACTTTTGGTTTATATTTTTTCTTTTTTTGTTCATTTTTCTCTTTTAAATTCATCTCGAAATCCAAAAAATTTTTCAGATCCTCTTTTATATGTAGATAAAGAAAAGGAAATAAAAGATGGTCCTTTTGTTTTTTATTACAAAGAACCTGATGGGAATTTTTTTGAGAAATTTTTTAAAGTTCACAAACAAATGATATCTATTTTCTCCGTAACAGGGGATCATCCATATAGTAGTTCTTGGTGGAAATGGCCTACCGGGGGAAAGGCAATGTTATATTATAGTGAAGAAAATGTGCATCTTTATTTAATGGGAAATCCAATTGTTTGGTTTTTGGGATTTTTTGGGATAATAAGCATATTTTTTATACCTTATTTAGCAAAAAGAAAAAAAGAAAAATTACCATCCTTTCTTAAAAAACCTGATATTTTATATTTTTATTTTTTTTCTTGGCTGGTTTTTATCGGAGTTAAAAGGACAAGCTTTCTTTACTATTACTTAGTTCCGCTTTGTCTTTCAATAATTATTTTTTCTTTATGCTTCGATTATTTTGCAAAGAACATGATAAAGAAAAAGAAAAATATAATTTTCGGATTAATATTATTTATAGTCTTCCTTTCCTTTGTTTTTTATTTACCCCTAACATATGGAATACCTTTATCGGATAAGGCGCTTTCTTTGAGGCTTTGGTTTCCTTTGTGGAAATAATTTTAAAAAATATGAAAATTTCAAAAAAAGATACATCTCGAATATTAAAATATGCTCTAGTGTCTGTTGGTGGAATATTTATTAATTATTCAATGCTTTTTCTGTTTTATGAGTGTTTAGGGCTTTACTATTTAATTGCAGCCGCAATCGCAATTGAGATTTCTATAATTTCAAATTTTATTTTTAATCATATATGGACTTTTAAGGACCGTAGTAGAAAAGAGAAAATTATTTTTAAATTTTTAAAATTTAATTTAATTTGTCTTGGAGGCCTTTTAATAAATCTTTTAATATTGGCATTTTTAAAAGAGAAATTCGATTTTAACGTTTATCTAGCCGAATTATTTGGTATTTGCGGAGGATTTTTGTGGAATTTTATTCTTAGTAATTTTTGGGCTTGGGGACAATAAAGATCTTAAAAAAGAGAAAGATAATAAAACAAGTAATACATTTCTTAAAAATAATAAACTTAGCGCAAAAAATTGTTTCTCAATCAAAATCCCATATAAGGGCGGATATATAAAAAAAGTAAGAAACACTACTAAAAATAAAATTTTAAATTCTTTTGAATTAAGAGCCAATAAACCCAAAGGTAAAATCCATATTAAAAATTGTGGAGAAAGTACTTTATTGAAGGTCATAAATATTAACAAAAAAGAAAAAACATATTTTAAGAGAGAACCATCGGATATTTCTCCTTTTTTTTCAAAAGAATAAAAAAGAAGCATAAACATAATCAATATAAAAAGAGTACTAAATGGCAATATAAATTTCAGTAAAGGAGAATCGTATAACGACCATCCATACATATCATTTTTAAGGGTCGTTTTAAAGATAGGAACTTTTGTTTTTTCTAATAGGAGCAATGTGCTTCCGTAAAAACTTTCAAAATGAAGCGGTCTTGTAAATTGATATTCAAGACTATAGAGTCCTGAACCTTGCGGAGGCATTATTAAAAAAAGGAATAGGACTATTATAAAAAAAGTAACCCCAGAAGAAAAAACAAAGAATAGAGATTTTTTAACACTTTCCTTTTTAAAAATATATAAAAAAAATAAAGGAAAAAGGATAATAGGATAAAACTTTGTAAATACTCCAAAAATAAGCAAAACACCAGAAAGACAATATTTCTTTTTTACTAAAAGGAAAGTGCTTAATACGATTAAAAAAGTTACAAAAATATCAAATCTTTTAATAATTGTGTAACTTAAGAAAATAGAAATTAGCAAAAATCCCAAGATTACAAGAAAGTAATCTTTTTTTAATCTTTTAGATAAAAGATATAAAAGGAAAATTGTTAAAATTAGGAACGTAAGCATTTCAAGGCCAAAAAGATTTTTGTAAGTTGTGATATTTGTTGAAAAAAAACCAGGCAAAATTATGGGTAATAAAGAAAAGGGAGGATATACAACAAAGAAATCTCTATAAGGAACTTTATTTTGCAGGATAGATTGAGCGTAACTATAGTATATTTTAATATCCGTATCTGTTGTTGAAATAAAAATAAAAATTATAAATAAAAAAATAAATAATGAAATTACGCTCAAGAGTATAATCTTTTTATTAAATAAAGACATCTATTTAAATAAGGCCTTAATAAAAGCTATAATATGTTTTTTATTAATTTTTGATAATCCTTTTTTCCTTATGCCAAAAATATATGGAATTTCCTTTGTTTCTATTTTATTTGGCAGAATTTTTAAAAAATCAAACAAAATTTTATAGCTTTCGAATTCAAATTTATTTAAATTTTTATTAATAATTTTTTGAAATAAAGAAGTTTTTCCTCCGAAAAATCCAGAAAGAATGTCTTTCGGGATTTTTTTTCTTCTAAAGAAAAGTGATATTTTTCCAAGTAAGCTTGCCACGTACGACATTACTTTTCTTTTAAATTCCCACCCTTTAATTTTTTCTCTTGTGCCGATTATAAGGCTATAATTTTTATCAAAACTCTCTTTAAATTCTTTTATTTTCTCTGGGGGATGTTGAAGATCGCCGTCCATTACTATAAAATTTTCTGTTTTTGTTTCAAAAATTGCGTCTATTACGCTTATACAAATTCCATGGATTTTCTTTTTTGATCTATTAATTAGTTGAATATTTTTATTTTCTTTAGATATTTTCTCTGTTATGTCTTTTGTGCCGTCATTTGATCCGTCATCGCTAATAATTACTTTTATGTCTGGATATAATTTCTTAAGCAATCCAAAAAGCAATGGCAAATTTTCTGCTTCATTTAACGTAGGGATTATAAGGGTAATGTCGTTGAAAGGTCGAAGAGAAGATTTATCTTTGTACGGGATATTTTTTTGGTGATTCATAAGATGAAAGGAATATTTTTTTATAAATTAACTTTTTACCCTTCCAAACCTCTTCTATTAATCTTGCTTTTAGGGATCCGTCTTTTTTAAAATCATATTGGTAAGGGCCCTTAACTACAACTTTTCTCCCGTCGTCTTTTCCGTAAAATTCAAAAATTAAAGTACTGCCTGAGATTCTCGATTGTATTAAAATATATCCTGGAGTATTATTTACAAAACGAAGGTTAGGAGATGGTTGGTATACTGTGGCGTCGAATCCTTGAGGATTATAGTATGCTACTGGAAAAGCATGAGCGTATCTTTCAACAACTTCCATTCCAGAATATACAGCTGCCCTAAACATTGTAGTTGAAACTTGGCATATCCCTCCACCATATTCTGGTATTGTTTTATTATTTTTAATTACAAGTTCTGGCAAGTATCCCTCGCTTGGTCCTACATTTCCAAGAATTTCATTAAAAGAGAAAGTTTGGTCTGGTGCGATTAAAGTACCATTAAATTTTGATGCTGCTACTCTTATATTATTAATTCGGTTTTTTGGTGATCCTCCAAAATTTGAAGTGCCCCTTCCTATTAATTTTTCTATTTTTAATTCTTTTATTTTATCTTCTGTGATGTCTGGTTCCTTTTTTTCCATCTCGAGCCTGATTCTGTTTTTTCTCGAAAGAACGCTTCTTTGGATCTTTTTAGTACTTTTTTCTATATCTAAAATTTTTCCAGTTTTTGGTTGAGATATTATTCTGATTTTACCGTTCTGGAAAGATAAGAGTGGATTTTTTGGTTCTATATTTATAGCCTGGGATAGTTCGGCAAGATAACTTTTTACTAATTCTTCATCTAAAGCGAGAGATAAAGAATATTCTTCTGGTTCTTCTTTCGGGATAAACAAGAACCAGTTCCCAAAAGTTTTATTTTTGATTCTATAAGAGTCACCATTTGCCAAGAGTACGTAAGGACCATCTTCCATTATTTCATTTACATTTTTTTTAGCTTTTATAGCAGCTTCAGTTTCAATTTCGGGTTGTGCTTTTTCGAGTAAAAAACAATTGTCTTCATTTTTTTTACTGGCTTCTTTTTGGAGGCAAATATTTGTTATTTTAAAACTTTTAATATCTTCTTCTAATTTTTTCTTTATTTTTTTTCTTGAAAAAGTTTTTCCAATTTTTGATTTTTCTATTTTAAACACTTCATCCTCTTCATCAAAATAAACATAGGCATTTTGTGGTAAAATTTCAAATTCTCCAAATTTTTCATTTAAGAAATTATCCAAACTTTCTTTATTTATCTCGATACTCAATTCTATATTATTTTTTCCAAATAGACTCCAAATTTTATCTTTAGTATTTCCCAGAAAACCTTTATTTTTACCAAAAGAAAAAGCACTATTTATGTCTTTTTCGGTGTTATATTTTGGCTTTAAGTTTGATATTCTTATTACTTTTATATTAGAGTTTTCATTCTTCTCCTTTAATTCAAACGATATTACCTCATTTGAAAGATTATTTATTTTTTCCTGAATAATCTTATTTGCCTCTGTTTTTGCTTTCCCGCCAACTTTAATACCCGCTATCTTCGTTCCATAATTAATTCTTCCTTGTGGGTATTTTTCAAAACAAAACAGAGTCACTGTAAGTACAATGACCCCTAAAGACAACCAAAGAATTTTATTCTTTAAAAAAGTCTTGCGAACATCCATGTTTCTTTTCTTTTGTCCCAAAATTTCACCTCAGTCTTTATTCACTAATTTCTTTTACTTTTATTTTTGTTGCTTCTGTTTTTTGAACTTTGGGAAGGCGAAGAGTTAAAACACCGTTTTTTAATTCCGCTTTCACTCCATCTGTTTTAATTTCCTCTGGCAATACAACCGATCTTGAAAATGGTCCCCAGTAACACTCCTGATAAAAATAATTAGAAGGATCTACTTCTTCTTCTTTTTTTCTTTCTCCCCGGATAGAAACCATATCATTTTGTATCATTATATCAAGATCGCTTGACTTAACCCCCGCGATAGTTGATTGTATTATAATTTCATTGTCTGTCTGAAAAACATCAACTGCTAATTGTCCTTCTTCTTGTGGGGATTCTTCAACCTTAGAAACGTTGGGTTCGATGTTTTCTGTTTCTTCCTCTATTTTTCCAGAACCACTTAATTTTTCAAAAAAATCTGATGCCATAAATTTAATGCGAAAGCTCCAAAAAATTTGAGCAATGCGAGAAAATTATCTTTTATTCTTTAGATGACCTTGGTATTCTTTTGACCTTTACAAAAAATATATAAACAATAATTCCCATTAGCATTATTATAACAATTGGAAATAAAAAATCAAAAATATTTGTGGCTTTTTCTAAATTTACGACTGATACGTCATAAACTCCATGGAATACCGAAGCTAATAAAAGTCCAGATATTACAATGAGAAATCTTTTCCATTTGTTTCTCAAGCTTAAAGAAGTTGCAAGGAAATAACCAGTAATTGCAGCAGCAAGAGAATGTAAGAAAATAGCAGTTAAAAGGCGTATCACGCTGATTAATATTGCGCTTCCGATTTCTGTTGTTTGAAAAATAACCGCAAGGTTTTCCACTGCGGCAAGACCGAGGCTTGTTATTATCATATAAAGCATGGCGTCAATGGGTTCGTCAAAATGTGATGACTTTATTGCTCTTATTTTTACTACGAAATATTTAAAAAATTCTTCAACAAATCCTATTACAATAATGTAATAAAAAAACATTTGAATTAAAGTCGAGGAGGCAGAATTAACATCAAAAAGCGTTGGAAGAATTTTTACAAGAAAATTTCCCAATAAATTTTCTATGACAAGAACCGGAGCTACTATAATCATTCCAAGTATAAAAATTTCAATTATTTTTCTATTTGATTCAGGGTGCACGTCTTGGCGTAAATAGAAAATTAGCCAAATTATACATGGCAAGATACCGACTATAAAATAAAGAAGATACTTTAAATAATCTAATGCCATAATTAAAATATATTAAAAATTTATATTTGCTTTGGCTTTAATTTTTGAAAGGTTTTTAAATGGTATCATTTTTTTCTTACTTAGGAGTCCCGTAATTCCTATCATTACCGCATTGTCAGTAGAGAGAGAAACTTTCGGCTCAATATAATTTATTTTTGGCAATTCCATTTTCATTTTCTTTTTCATTTGTTTCCGCAATTCTTTATTTGCCACAACTCCGCCCCCAAATAATATTGTTTTTGCTTTTTTATCTTTTGCTGCTTTTATTGTTTTTGAAATTAAAACATCTATTATTGCTTGCTGAGAGGAGGCTGCAATATCGCTTTTTGTTTTTTTACTTTTTAATTTTCTCTTTCCAATCTTTTTTGTAAGATAAAGGACTGCTGTTTTAAGACCTGAAAAACTAAAGTCGTAGTCTTTTGACGTAATCATTGGCCTTGGTAGGCTATAGGCTTTGGGATTACCAATCTTTGCTAATTTTTCTATTTCAGGACCTCCAGGATATGGGAGATTTATTATTTTTGCCACTTTATCCAAGCATTCACCAGCAGCATCATCCCGTGTCTCTCCTAATAATTTATAATTTTTAATATCCTTAATAAATACTAATTCTGTATGGCCTCCACTTGCGACAAGAGCAATTGCAGGGAATTTTATTTCTTTTTTTTCTAACAAATTTACCAGGATATGTCCCTTAAGGTGATTTACGGGAATAATTGGTTTTTCCCAAAAAAAAGATAATGCCTTTGCAAAGTTGATACCAGTCCATAAACATGGTTCAAGGCCTGGCCCTTTTGTTACCGCAATAAAATCAATATCAGGCTTTTTATAATCTTTTAGGAATTTCTTTGTTAATTTTAAAAGTTCTTTTTCTCTTTCAAGAATTTTATCAATTTCTTTAAAAGATTTTTTATTTTTTTTATCTTTTTTAAGTAGCCCTGCTTTTTTAAGAGATTCTTCTAGTACTTTTGTTAAATTTTTTTCGTGCTCTCTTTTTGCAAGTCCTGGCACCACTCCTCCGTATTTTTTATGAACTTTAATTTGCGAAGATACAACATTGCTTTTAATTTTTATTTTCCCATTTTTTTCTTCTAATACAGCCGCGCAGGTTTCGTCGCAAGAAGTATCAATCGCAAGTATTTTCATAATAAATATAAGTAAATTATATAATAATAAAGTTTGACGATTTTCGCAAATTTTGTTAAATTTAAAAATCTAAAGAGCAAAATTATTTTTTTTCTGGAGACAATTTAAGTTAAAAATGTTAAAATAAATTAAAGGTCATTTTTTAATCAAAACTTATTATGGATCAACCAAATCCTTACGAAAAAGTAACAAGAGGATTAAATGAGAAAATAGCAATACTTAGGCAAGATATGGCAAATATTGCTTCAAAAAAAGCGACTGCTTCTTCTGAGGAGAGAGCAAGACTGGAAGTAGAAGAGGGTACTCTCTATAAACAGTTAACCAGTATGGAAAAACAGCTAGAGAGTCAGAGATATAAAGAAGACCAGTGGCAGGCTAATAAAGCAAGAGCAGATGCATCGAAAGAGAGACAAGAACAGGAATTAGAAAAAAAAAGGATTCAAGAAGAATCGGCTAAAGCAAAACAACAATGGGGTGGTGGGCCTTCAACAGGCCAGAAATAATTAAGGTTTTTTAATT
>JAQUPA010000011.1 GCA_028716825.1 Candidatus Paceibacterota bacterium | reverse complement strand
TTAACTCCAATGGAACAAATAACGCCTATTTCTCTTAAAAAAATTTCCAAGAAAAAACCAATGAATATAACACCAAAGAAAAAACCTGATGTAAAAGAGGTGAGAAAAATAATTGAAAAGGCCCTAAATAAAGAAAAATAAAATTTATGTTTGAATATTTTATAAGCCCAAGTAAAGGAAAAATGAATTTTAACAAGCTCCTTGAAGAAATAATTAATTATATATTGGAAGAGCCGCAAAAAATTTATCAGCTTGTTGTGGGCACTGATTCTGAAGGAAAAGAAGATCCTCTTTTTGTAACGGCGGTTGTTATACATAGAGAAGGACAGGGAGGAAGATTTTTTTACAAAAAAATAAAAAATGATAAAAAATACACTCTCCGAACGAGAATTTATGAAGAGACCATGATTTCACTTTCTTTGGCAATAAAAATCAGAGAAAAAGTAGAAAACAAGCTCCTCGAAATAATGCCAAATAACTACAAAAACCTGGAAATCCACACAGACATTGGGCAAGCCGGAGAAACAAAAGAAATGATAAAAGAGATTGTTGGAATGATAAAAGGAAATGGATTTGATGTTAAAATAAAACCAGAGGCTTTTGGAGCCACCGTAATAGCAGATAGGTGTCTTAAATAAATGAAAATACTAGATAATATAAAAAAGGAGAAAGGAAATAATCAATCATCTGTAGATAATTTAAAGACGCTTTTTGAATGGAAAATTAAAAAGAGTGCTCAACAAAGCATGGTTCTTAAGATAGGTGTAATTGTTTTTCTATTAATGATTACAATAATACTATTTTTGCAAAAAAATCTATTCGGAGGAATTGCGATATTAATGGCAATATTTTTAATATTCATGATGCAAACAAATAATAAAGAAAAGATCACATATGCTATTTTAGGAGGGGGAATAAAAATAGGAAAAGAAACTTTCCCCTGGAAAAATCTTAAAAGTTTTTGGATTTTTGAAAACATACCACAGCTTTATATAAAAACAAAAGGAAGTATTGTCCAGAACATTTCACTTCCAATAGAAGAAAAAAACATAGGAAAGATAAAAGAAATACTTCTTAATTTCTTAGCAGAGAAAGAAACAACTATAAGTTTAAGTGAAATTATATTTAAAAAACTAGGATTTTAAAATGCCCCCATAGTTCAACGGATAGAATGCAGGCTTGCGGAGCTTGAGATGCAGGTTCGATTCCTGCTGAGGGCACCAAAATCTAACTTTCTGCAAATTCCTACAATAAATTAAAGCTCTATCTATTTTTTATTTTTCGTTTTTTTCTTTGGAACTTTTCTTTTTATCATGAAATAATAAATTAAAGCTCCGACGAATCCGGTTAATGCGATTATCAATACCCACATTGTTTTATCGTCTTCTTTTTTAAAATCTCTCTTCACAACATCAACAAGCATTAGAATCCAAAAAATAATTGAAAATATTACTAACCCAAAAATTAAAAATGGGAAAATAAAGAAAAAGCTCGTAAAAGCTATTTTAAAAAAATCTATACCAACCATAATTTATAAATAAAATTAAATAATCTGACCTTTATAAAGCCTTCTATATCGCTTATAATATTAAATTATCATAAATCAAAAATGGCGCTAAATCAACCAATAGAATCATTTCGTTATATAGGCCCAGCATACTTAAAAAAACTTCAAAGGTTAAAGATTAAAACATTAAAAGATCTTTTTTTTCATTTTCCTCACAGATATAATGATTTTTCTAATTTAAAGAATATCTCTGATGTTAAGATTGGAGAGGAAGTTACGATTGAGGGCGAAATTAAAGAAATAGATACAAGAAAAAGCTTCAGAAAGAGGCTTTTTATAACAGATGCGCTTATCCAAGATAAAACAGGAACACTTAAAGTAATCTGGTTTAACCAACCATACCTTGAAGACACTTTAAAACCCGGCACAATTGCAAGTCTTGCAGGAAAAATTAAATCTGCGCCAGACGGCATGTTACTTTCAAGTCCTATTTATGAAAAAATGAAGGAAAATGACGAACTTAAACACACAAGGGGCCTCGTCCCTGTTTATCCAGAAACTGAAGGACTTTCTTCAAGATGGCTTCGATTCATTATCTATCCCCTCCTTAAAAAAAATATAAATGAATTTAAAGAATTTCTGCCAGGGGAAATTCTAGAAGAAAAGAAAATACCAGAAATTAAAAAAGCGATTTTTGATATTCATTTTCCGAAAACAAAAAAAGCAGCTGATAATGCTAAAAAAAGATTTTCATTTGAAGAACTTTTTTTAATCCAATTGATTTTTCAAAGACAAAAAAGAAAATTATCTCATAAAAAAGCACCAATATTAAGGCCAAAAAAAGAATATATTGAAGAATTCAAAAAACAGCTTTCTTTTGAGTTTACGTCTGACCAGAAAAAAGTTCTAAGAGAAATCTTAAACGATCTCCAAAAACACTCTCCAATGTCGCGACTTCTTGAAGGTGAGGTCGGTTCTGGAAAAACAATTGTTGCCGCTCTCTCATGCTTTGTAGCTATTAAAAATAACCACCAGGCAACAATAATGGCCCCAACAGAAATACTCGCCGAACAACACTTTAAAGAAATATCAAAAATCTTAGGAAAAATTAATATAAAAATTGCTATTTTAACAAGTGAAAAATGTAGCATACTCCAGGAAAATAAAATAAAAGAAATAAAACCGATTGAATTAATTCAAAAAAATAAAAATGGGGAAATTGATATGTTAATCGGAACACACAGTTTAATCCAAAAAAGAGTAAAATTTAAAAATCTTGGTCTTGTTGTTGTTGACGAACAACATCGTTTTGGAGTAGAACAAAGAGCAAAACTTTTAACAAATGGTGAACAAAAAACAGTACCTCATTTTCTTTCTATGACAGCAACTCCAATTCCAAGAACATTAGCCCTTGCTTTTTATAGCGACCTCTCGATTTCCCAAATTAAAGAATTACCAAGAGGCAGAAAAAAAATTATAACCAAAATCATTCCCCCATTAAAGAAAAAAGAGGTTTATAAATTTTTAGAAAAAGAAGTAAAGGAAGGAAAAAGAGCATTTGTAATTTGTCCTTTAATCGAAGAATCAGAAAAATTAGAAATTACAGCTGCTAAAAAAGAATTTGAAAGATTAAAAGAAAAAATATTCCCCAAATTAAAATTAGGACTTCTGCATGGTAAAATGAAAGCTAAAGAAAAAGAAAAAGCAATGAAAGAATTTAAAAATGGTAAAACCGAAGTTTTAGTTGCAACGCCAGTAGTTGAAGTCGGAATTGATGTGCCAAAAGCAACTGTTATGATAATCGAGGGAGCTGATAGGTTTGGGCTTTCACAGCTTTATCAATTCAGAGGAAGGGTTGGGAGGGGTAAAGATCAAAGTTATTGCTATTTATTTACTGATTCTGCGGCAAAGACAACAAAACAAAGACTAAAGGCGATTGAAAATGCAAAAGATGCCTTTGAGCTTTCAGAAAAAGACTTAAAGATAAGAGGACCTGGTGATTTTATAGGGAAACGACAGTCCGGAATACCAGACCTTACAATGGCGTCTCTAACTAATCTCTCTTTAATCAAAGACGCAAGAAAAGAGACAGAAAAAATACTTTCAAAAGATTCTCAACTAAGAAATTATCCTCTTTTAAAAGAAAAACTTTTAGAATTTAAAAAAGAAGTTTTTTTTGAATAATATGAACTACGACAAAAAATATTTCAAAAGACATTTTTCAGGCAAGGGCATTGCGGGTCCTTTTTACAGGAAATATATTGATATGAGAAATAAAATAATTAAAAAAGAAGTTTTGAGAATTATAAAAGAGGGAAAATTTCTAGACATTGGCTTTGGCGATGATAATTTAATTAAGTTTTTTCAAGACAGTTTTGAAGTTTTTGGTATAGATATATCAAAATACGCAATAAAAGAAATCCAAAAAAAATACAAAAAAGAAAATTTTAAAATATGCGATATTTCAAAAGAAAAAATTCCTTTTGAAGAAAAATTTAATGTAATCTCTGCAATAAACACAATAGAACACTTAAGAAATCTTAATTATGTTTTTGAAAAAATATATAATTCGCTTGAAGAAAATGGTCTTTTTGTAATGTACCTTCCAACGCAGAGTAATAAAATTTCAAAAACCCAATACAAATTGCTTTATAACGTCAAAGAGCATACTTTTCGTCCTTCGAATGAAAAACTTAAAAAAATGCTAAAAAAAGCCGGATTTAAGCTCGTTAAAGAATGCTCTGGAGGCTTTTTCCCGCTTAAGATAAAAAATAAACCAACGATAGATACTTTCAATCTTTATTTTGGTATATTCCAAAAATAAACTCTTTTTTGACACAGTAAATAAAATATGTTAGAATATATCTATGTTCTTTACATTTAAGAGCTTTATATATTGATAAAATAAGCTCTACGCAAAAAAGAAAGGGTGATTTTGATGAGTATAGATGTTATATTCCTGCGTCATGGCAATGATGATGCCAAAGGCCCAGAAGATGAAGAATCTAGCTTAACCAACGAGGGGATCTGCCAAATAGAACGGGTTGCAAGAAACCTCAGAGAGACTAAACTCTCAGCGGTTTATGCTTCTCCCCTTCTAAGGACGATAGAAACGGGAGAGATCGTCTGCAAAACGTTGGGAATAAAAAGGCCTATTGTCCTGGACTGGAGACTTTGCTATCGCAATAAAAACTCTCCCTTAGAGGAGTTTGTTAACGGATACAATAACGCAATAGCGAAGATCTCGAGTTATAAGGATCTACGGACAGAAAGAACCGTACAACTCGATTGGGTTCAGGTATGGCCTAGAAAGGCTAAGGAAATTCAGGATAACGTCCTGGATTTCATGAAGGAAATATCTGAAATATTCGAGCCCGGTTCGATTATTCTCGCCGTATCGCACGGCGGAGTAATAGAAGTGGCTAGCCCTTTCCCGTTCGAAAAGACACCAAAGAAAGGAGAGGGTCTTATTTTCCATTTCTGCAAAGGAAAGATAAGGGGGGTATGTCAACTATAATTTCCTTTGCGATTTTGACTCCGGCGCTTTACGCTCCGGGGTCTTTCTTATCTTGATTAAAAATAATCTTTAGGTTTAAGTTTAGAAAAAATTTTATTAAATCTTCCTTCGTCAAGGTATGTATTATTTTTAACCCTGTTTTTAATATCTTTTACAATAAGGTAAAAATCTTTCAATTTATTGAATTTATTATCTTTTTTATATCTATTTAAAATTTTTTTATCTTTAGTGTCTATCGCTAAAAAAAATTCATCTAAAGTAATGGGTGGTTTTATATGTTTAATTCTTTTTTCCAGGGATTCTAAAGCTATTTTTTCAGGGTACAAACAACCCAAAAAGTACAATATTGCCCGAGCTTCGTTTAAGTCTTTAAATGAAGAATTTTCATTATTTAGTATTGTCTGGTATCTCCCCCAGATAATTTCAATCCTTTTTTTAATTTTTTCGACATCCAAAAGATAAGTATATTTTAATAAATACTTCATATTATTTTTTTAATTGCCTTTTTTTGAAAATCTATAACTATTCTTTCCCCTGTTTTAAATTTATTTGTAGTATTATCGATGCCCATCAGAAGGGGTTTTTGAAACTCTCTTGCTATAATTGCTGCGTGACAAAGTTTATTATCTATCTCTGTAACTATAGCTTTTAGCTTTTTAATAGCCACCATAACCTCTGGAGTCGTGTTTTCTGCAATCAAAATTGATTCCTCTTTAATATTGTAATAATCGTCGTCATTTTTTATTACAACAACCTTGCCTTGAATAATATTTTGCATATTATTAAATTTTATCAAAAAACTCCACTTTGTGGAGCTTTTCCTTTTGCGGCGCTACGGGGAATTGAACCCCGGTTTGAAGGTTGTCCCGAAAATGTCTGTGAGCCAAAAACGAACAGTAACATTTTCGCGATCCCGTAAATTTCGATTTTATTAATGGTGCGCCGCATAGGAGAATCGAACTCCTGTTTGAAGGTTGAAAACCTCCTGTCCTAACCACTAGACGAATGCGGCATAGAAGGAAAAAAACGGGATCTCAAAAAATAACTTCGCTACGCTTCAGAATTTTTCGGGAAAAACCTCCTGTCCTAACCACTAGACGATAGCGCCAGCTCATATTAATTTTGATTGTTTCTTATCTATTGCTTGCCCCACTAAAGCGTCTGCTTCTTTATTTTGCTCTCGTGGAACGTGAATAAACTTAACATTTTTAAAGTCAATTTTCAAGTTCCAAACTTCTATAAAAAGTTGCTGTAAGTCTTTCTCTTTAATTTTATACTCGCCATTCAATTGTTTCACTAAAAGCTCACTGTCTAGATAACAATCGAGTTCGATATTTTTTACGTTCTTTTTTCCAAAGAGAAGTTTTGTTTTCTTTAAAGAAAAAATTAAGGCCTTATATTCTGCTTCATTATTTGTCGCGTTTCCAATTTTCTCTGAATATTTTTTTTCTTTTCCCTCGTCCTTAATAATGACCCCGATTCCTGCGGGGCCTGGGTTTCCTATCGCACCACCATCTGTGTTTATTATAATTTTTTGAGTCATTTACTTATGGAACTAATCTTTTAACATCGCGTGGGAACAAAGAAGCCTCTTTGACTGTAGAAAGTCCAAGAAGTTTATAAACTATTCTCTCGGCTCCCAATGCCCATCCACCGTGCGGCGGCATACCATATTCAAAGGTCTGCATATAAAATTCGAAGTCCTTTGGATTAAGTTTCCACTTTTTAATATTTTCTTTAAGCATCTCTGGATTATGTATTCTCTGGCTACCGGTTGCAATTTCTATCCCCTTAAATAACAAATCAAAGCTTTCCGTCTCCTCTAAATTTTCCTTGGAGGGCATTGTATAAAAGGGCCTTTTCTTCTTTGGATAATGGGTTAAGAAAACCAAATCAGAATTCCATTTTTCTTTAACGTACTTACCCGCCAATTCTTCTCCTCTTGGATCAATGTCATCATCGTCAGAAATTTTATGTCCATATTTTTCTTTTATAATCGTTTTTATTTCCTGCAATTTAATTCTCGGAATTTCTTTTGGAATGCTGGGAAACTCAACCTTAAAAATTTTAATATCTTCTTTATTTTTATTTATGGTTTTTTCTAAAACAAATTTAATCGTTTTTTCGATTTCGTCCATAACGTCCCCGACGCCCGATATAAAACCCATTTCCGCGTCCAGACTTATATACTCATTCATATGTCTTGTTGTAAAGTGTGGCTCTTTACGAAAAACAGGACCCACTTCAAAAACTCTTTCAAACGCACCTACGCCAATTTGCTTATAGAACTGGGGACTTTGAGCAAGAAATGCTTTTTTGCCAAAATAATCAAATGTGAAAAAATTTGCTCCACCTTCTGTGGCAGTCCCTAAAATTTTTGGCGTTTTAATTTCGGTAAAATCTAACTCTTTCATTATCGTTCTGTAATTCGAAATAATACTTTCAAAAACCCTAAAAATAGCCTTTACTTTACTGTGTCTTAAAGTAAAAGGACGATTATTCAGCAATGTAGTTAATTTAAGGTTTAGTTCTTCTTGGCTTAAATCTACCAGTGGTTCTTTTGTGGCTTTTGAAATAATTTCTAATTTTTCGGCTTCCATTTCTATCTTGCCGGTTCCTAAGCCCTTATTTTGCATTTTCTCAGGCCTTTCTTTAACCATTCCCTTAATCTCAACAACCCATTCAGGACGTAATTCTTTTGCTTTCTTATAATTTTCTCCAGCAAAAACAACCTGCAAAATTCCAGTTCTGTCTCTTAGGTCAATAAAAATAATCTTTCCATGATCCCGCCAAGAATTAATCCAGCCGCAAACTTTTACTTTTTTACCCTTTAATTTGGGCGTATCTTTTATTAAAATTCTTTTCATGATTATTTTTCACTCTTTAAAATATTTATAAGGAAATAGAAAAAAATCCCGGTAAGTATAACAACGGCAAATATCCAAACAATAGTAATTAAATCCATAACAAATAAAATCTCTCGCGTTTGCAAGATCGCAAATTAAATTATATATTTATTAATATAACACTTATTTTTCTTTAAGTAAAATGAATAAAATATTGACAGGGCTTGCAAAAATGGCTGTAGAAAATTATATAAAAGAAGAAAAAATAATTGATATTCCTGAAAATTTGCCAGAAAAAATAAAAAAAGAAATGGCGGGAGTTTTTGTTACTATTGAAAAAAATGGTGATTTAAGGGGGTGTGTTGGTACGCCAATCCCCACCAAAAAAAATATTGTAGAAGAGATAATTTCAAATTCAATTTCTGCCGCAACAAAAGATTTTCGTTTTGGACAAATAAAAGAAGAAGAACTTCCTAAACTTTCTTATACTGTTTATATTTTAGAAAAGCTAGTTAAAATAGTTTCAACTTCGGAACTTAATCCTAAAGAATATGGAATTATCGTAAAATCTCTTGAAAATCCCCTAAAAAGCGGCTTACTTTTGCCAGACCTTGAAGAAATAAAAACCAAAGAAGAACAAGTTTTTTTTGCGTGCCATAAAGCAGGTATAAATATTAAAAAAGAACCAATAGAAATATATAAATTTAAAGCCAAAAAATATAAATAAATATGTATATTACCAAGGTAGCGCCATTAACAAGGATTCCAAGACCTTCATCTCAATTTCTTTCCTATTTTACATCACACAAACTAGAAAAGGGGTCTTTAGTCAAAATACCTCTTCGCAAAAAAAAAGTGGAAGCGGTTGTTTTCTTGCAGAAAAAAGTTATTGATTTAAAAACAGAGATTAAAAAAGCAGATTACAGTCTAAAGCCGATTTCTAAAATAATAGAAAAAAACTCTGTCTTACAAAAACAACAAATAGAACTTGCAAAATGGATGACAGACTACTATTGGGCATCTTTTGGAAAAATTCTTTCTATATTCTTGAGAAATTCAAAAAATAAAGAAATTAAAAAAATAAATTTAAATAAAAAGAAATATAAAACAGAAATTAAAATATTGCCATTTGGAGAATTTCCGGAAAGTCAAATTAAAAAAGCTATTAAAAAAGGAGAAGTTTTATTTTTAACTCCAGAAAAAACGAAAATAAAATTTTGGAAAGAAAAATTAAAAAAATATAAATCTTTAAATTTAATAATCGGAACGCGATCAAGTATTTTTCAGCCATTTAAAGCCTTGAAACTTATTGTTCTTTCAGAAGAAGGAAATCCAAATTATAAAGCTCAAATGGAGCCGCGATATAACGCTAAAAAGATAACGGAAAAGTTAGCAGAAATCTGGGGAGTAAAATTAATTATCCTATCTTCTTTCCCATCAGTTGAAACATATTACAGAGCAACGAGCAACAGACTACAGGCAACAGATAACAAAAAAACTAGCAAATTGTCAGTTGCGGATCATAAATCATTGGTTGCGAGTCAAGTTGTCGATATGCGCCAAGTAAAACCCTGGAAACCACTTTCTGACGAACTAATCATTTCAATGAAAGAAAACATAAAAAAGAAGGGTAAGACTTTACTTTTTTTGAACCGGCGAGGAACAGCAACAACTCTTTTATGCCAAGACTGCGGATGGATTCAAAAATGTGAAAACTGTGATGTTCCTCTCACTTACTATTTAAAAAGAGATTTTGAAAAAATAACACCAGAGTTAGTATGTCATTATTGTGATAAAGAATATAAAGCGCCAACAATTTGTAAAAACTGTAAAAGCTGGAATTTAAATATTCTTGGCATTGGCACAGAAAAAATAGAAGAAGAACTTACAAAAATTTTTGGGAAACAAAAAATTTTAAGAATGGACAGTGAGACTACAAAGACAGAAAAAGAACAAAAAAAAATATTAAAATCATTTCTAAAAGAAGAATCATCCTTACTCCTTACAACTTCTATAATTTTTAAATATTTTCCAATAAAAAAAATACCACTTGTTGCTATGGTTTCTATAGATTCACTTATTTCTCAACCAGATTTTAAATTAGAAGAAGAATGTGCAAGGATAATAGACTTATTATATTATGTCTCTGGAAAAAAAATTATAATCCAAAGTTTTTTTCCTGAGTCAAAAGCGGTTTCATGGATTAAAAAAAATAAGGAATCTTTTTATAAAAAAACCATACAAGAAAGAAAAAATAACAATTATCCGCCCTTTTGGAGTCTTATTAAAATTTCCATAACTCATAAAAATAAAAAAAGGATAAAAAATGAAGCCTTTTTTTTAAAACAAAAAATTGAAGACAGAATTTTGAAATATAATCTTAAAAATTTCAAAATTATAGGCCCGGCGCCTGCCTTTATAGAGAAAACAAGAGGAGAGTATCATTGGAAGTTAATACTAAAATTAAAAGATGTAAATTTAAAATCAAGAAATAATTTATTAAGTATTATCCCTAAAAACTGGAAAGTAGATGTTGACCCAGAAAGAATAATATAGCATAGATTAAAAACTCTTGACAAATTTTATTTTAGAGATAGAATGGAATATTTCCTTAAAAAATATGGAATCTCGTCTATTTACAAAAAAATTTATTGCATACGGCCTCTGGATTAAAGAGAGGTTTTTTGGTCCCCAAAAATAATAATAACTTAGCGATCAAAAACCTCTCCAAAAAAGAGAGGTTTTTTTATCGCTAAAAATTTATGGAAGAAAAAACATACCATCTTACTTCTGAAGGTTTTCAAAAATACAAAGAAGAATTTAAAAAACTAAAAGAAAACCTAAGAGAAAAAAAGTTAAAGCTAAAGGAATTAAGAGACGAAATTTGGAAACCCGAAGATTTAAATCCCGACTATGAAATTATAGAATCAGAAATAATATCTGCGGAAATAAAATTAAAAGAATTAGAAAATATCTTGAAAAATTCAAAAAGTATAAGAAAAAGAAATCAAAAAGCAGCAAAAATAACTATTGGCTCAAGGGTTATAACACAAACAAAAAAAACAACCGAAAAATTTATAATTGTAGAAACGATAGAGGCAAATCCTAGCAATGGTAAGATTTCTAAAGAATCTCCTGTTGGCAAAGCATTTCTTGGTAAAAAAATAGGAGATATCGTTATTGTAAGCTTCCCTCAAAAAACTACTTATAAAATAAAGAATATAACATAACTTAAAAACTGTTCTGCAAAAATAAAAAACAGGGGAATTTATATTTATATACTCCTGTTTTTTTTAAAAAAGATTAACGTGGTCTCATCAAGGGAAATAGAATCACCTCTTTTAAACTTTTTGAATCTGTTAAAATAGCGACTATTCTATCAATCCCCATCCCAAAACCAACAGCCGGAGGCATGCCATAACTTAAAGCTTCGATAAAATCAATATCAAAAGGATGGGCTTCTTTGTCTCCTTTTTTTCTCTCTAATTTTTCATACTCAAATCTTTTTTTCTGGTCAATTGGATCATTTAACTCTGAGAAAGCATTAACCGTCTCCCAGCCACCAATTATAAGTTGAAACCTTGATGCTAAATCAGGGTCTCTATTAAAGTTTTTTGCAAGAGGTGTTAATTCAATTGGTTGATATAAAACAAAGGTAGGTTGTAAAATTTCTTCTCTGCAAGCTTTTTTAAAAATATCATCTAAAATTTTAAATCTTGATTTTTCTTTTGTTGGAATTTTAAATTTATTTGCAATTTCCTTAATTTTAATATCCGAAATTTTTCTAAAATCAACCTTAAATTTTTTCTCTAATAAATCATAAAAATTTATTTTCCTAAAAGGAACTGTAAAGTTTATATCTTTTCCTTGGTATTTTATCTTATTTTTTCCAAAAACATTCTTTACCAGCAGTTTTATCATCTTTTCACAAAAATCCATCATCTCTTCTAAATTTATATAAGCCCAGTAAAATTCTAGCATAGTAAAATCGGGGTTGTGTGATTTATCTATGCCTTCATTTCTGAAAACTCTGCCAATTTCATAAACTTTATCAAATCCTCCAACGAGCAGTCTTTTTAAATAAAGCTCAGGCGCTATCCTTAAAAAAAGATTAATATCAAGAGATTTATGATGTGTTTTGAAGGGCGTTGCTGCTGCCCCTCCGTGGACATGTTGTAAAATGGGCGTTTCAACTTCTAAAAACCCTTCTTCTTCTAAAATTTTTCTGATTTCAGAAACGATTTTAGACCTTAAAACAAAGATTTCTTTTGTTTCAGACGACATTAAAAGATCAAGATATCTTTTTCTAAATCTCTCTTCAATATCCTGAATACCATGCCATTTTTCAGGCAAAGGAAGAAGTGACTTTGCTAAAATTTCGTATTTAAAAACTTCTATCGTCTTCTCGCCCTTCTTTGTTAAAAACATTTTCCCTTCAAATAAAATAAAGTCTCCACTGTCAATATTTTCAATAAAAAAATTATAATTTTCACCAAGCTTATCTTTTTTCAAGAATGCCTGAATTCTACCAGTCCCATCTTCTAAATCTAAAAATAAAGAACCACCATGTCTTCTTATCGTTATAATCCTGCCAGCTAAAATCACTTTCCTTCCCTTTTTGAATGGAGAAATAACATCTTTTATTCTTTGGTTTTTTTTAAAAAAAGAAGGGTAGGGATTTATACCTGCATCTTTAATTTTTTTTAATTTTTTGGCCCTATCTTTTTTTATATTTTCAAGAGACATATATTAAAAAGTTAATCAATAAATAATATCTCGTATTCTTTATTACCTTCTGGTGTTATTATTTTTATTTTATCACCTTTTTCTTTTCCTAAAAGGCCTTGACCAAGAGGCGACTCATAAGAAACTTTTCCTTCTTTAAAATTAGCGTCCTCGGGAGAAACCAATGTAAGTTCTAAAAAATCATTATTATTTTTTACTCTAACCTTGGAATAAAAAGAAACTTTATCATTAGAATCCAGCTTCTTTTTAACTTGGACGTTCTTTATTTTTTTCTCAAGTTCCATTATTTTTGTTTCAAGTATTTCTTTATCTTCTCTAGCTTGCTGGTATTCTGAATTTTCAGTAAGATCACCAAAACCTGCACTTTTTTTTAAGCGTTCTGCTATCTCCTTTCTTTGAGATTTAAGCTTTTCTAGATCTGATTTTAATTTTTCTAATACTTCTTCTGAAACAAATGAATCCATATATTTTTATTCTGTTAAAACTATCGGGCCTTCTTTTGTAATGGCGATCGTATGTTCAAAATGGCAGGATAAAGAACCATCTTTTGTTTCATATCCATAACCATCTTTTGATTTCTTTATCTTCCAATCTCCCATAGTAATCATTGGTTCTATACAGAAAACCATTCCTTCTTTAATTTTCTCGCCCCTATGTCTTTTCCCAAAGTTTAAAACCTGCGGTGGTTCATGTAATCTTTTCCCAATCCCATGCCCACAGAGATCCCGTACAACATTAAATCCTTGCCCTTCAACATACCTCTGGATAGTATTTCCAATATCTCCGAAAGTATTGCCTATTCTTGATTTTTTAATTGCTAATTTTAAAGTTTTTTTCGTTACCCAAATTAATCTCCTTTTTTCTGGAAGAACTTCACCTATTGGAACTGTAACTGCCATATCCGAATGATATCCTTTAAAATAAATACCTAGGTCTAGGGATAAAATATCTCCATTTCTTAAGATTCTTTCTGAAGGTATAGCATGTACAATCTCTTCATTTATCGATGAACAAAGAACAGCAGGATATCCTTCAAAATTTAAAAAAGATGGTTTTACGCCTCTTTTTTTAATGAGTTCTCCCGCTTTTTTTTCAAGATCTTTAGTCTTTATCCCGACTTTCGATTCTTTTTTAAGTAATTTTATTATTTCTGATAAAATTTTCCCGCCTTCTCTTATTAAAGAAATTTCCTGACTTGTTTTTATTGAAACCATAAATTAAAATTTTCAGCCCGTAGCTAATCAATCTCGAACTGAAAGTTTCCCAACCATCTCATCAAAAACTCTCTCGATAGATTGTTCACCATTAACCTCAATTAGTCTTTTCTGTTTTTTGTAGTATCTAATCGCTTGTGCGGTCTCTTTATTATATTCTTCAAGCCTTTTTTTAATACCTTTAATTTCGTCATCCGATCTTACAATAAGCTCTCCCCCACATTTATCGCATTTTTTAATTCTTTTAAACTCTCCCAGCCAAGGAATAAGATTACCGCATTTTTTACATTGTCTTCTTTTCGTAAGACGATTAAATGATTCCTTGTTAGAAATTTTAATCAAAACAAATTTTACTTTATCTGCCCAAGCATACCACTCTAAAGATTCATCCATTAAAATAGACTCATAAATTGTTCTCGTCCAACCATCTAAAACAAAACCCTTAATATTTTTTTTCTTTTTAAGCTTCTCTAGCTTATCTCCCAGAATCTTTATAACAACAAAACTTGGGACTAATTCGCCTTTATTCATCGTCTCTTTAAGCTTCTTTCCGGTAAAATCATTTACTTTTTGACGTTTTCTTAAAACATCCCCACTACCGACATATTCTAAAAAAAATTTATCAGCTAATAACTTAGCTTGGGTTCCTTTCCCGGAACCGGGTGGACCAATTAAATTTATTATCTTCATATTATTTAAGATTACTCATAACTTCTCATTTCAAGCTCACCTTTAATCTGAGCCATAGTTTCAAGAACCACAGCTACAATAATTAGAAGCGAAGTACCTCCCAACACAAATCCAAAAGTAGAAATACCAGTCAATCCCTGAACAACTGATGGCATAACAGCAATAATACCTAGAAATATCGCGCCAACAAACAAAACCCTGTTTAAAATATGGCGTAGAAAATTCGCTGTATTCTCGCCCGGTCTTATTCCCGGAATAAATCCTCCCATTTTCTGTAAATTTTCTGAAACATTATTAGGATCAAAAGTAACTGCTGTATAGAAATAAGTGAAAAGCACAACAAGAATGAAATAACTTAATCCATAAACTAATTGTCGCTGGAATAAATTGTTTAAAAAATTCGCTACCGTGGCAAGAAATGTGATGGAGCTACCTTTAAAGGCAGAGCCAAGCATACCAGGAATAAGCATAATCGACATTGCAAAAATAATTGGCATGACTCCCGCTGGATTTACCATCATTGGAAGATATGTTTGGACACCACCATACATTTTATGTCCCCTCACTCTTTTTGCATAAGACACAGGAACATTTCTTCGGGCTTCATTTATTATCACAACACCTACCATGATAATAAGTGCAACAGCTATAAACGCTAACCAAGCAGGTAATTGCGATGGATCCCAAGTTATTGCAGATTGTCTTATAGATGCGGGGACTCCTGATATAATACCAGCGAAAATCAAAAGCGATATGCCATTACCAATTCCCTTTTCTGTAATTAACTCTCCGATCCACATCAAAAACATAGCGCCTGCGGTAATTGTAATAATAGAGGTGATAAGATGAAAAGTTGTAAAGCCCACAATAACTTTCTGGCCTTGAAGAACTTTCAACATAGCAAAGCTCTGGAGTATCGCCAAGGGCACTGTTAAAATACGAGCATATTGATTAAATTTCCTTTGGCCCTCTTCTCCTTCTTCCTTATATAATTCTTCAAGACGAGGAAAAACTAAAGTTAAAAGCTGCATTATAATAATCGCTGTAATATAGGGTCCTATACCAAGCATTACTACAGAAAGTCTTTCAAGGGCTCCACCAGTAAAAATGTTCATTAAACCAAAAAACTGATTTCTGCTAAAAAATGCAGATAGCCTTGCAGCATCAATACCCGGGATTGGAATACTTGCTGCTGCGCGGAATATTACCATCATTACAAAAACAAATAAAATCTTTTTTCGTAGATCTTTATGTTTGAAAATCTCAAGAAATTTTTTAGTCCACATAAATTTTTATTTTTTCGGTGTTTGCCTTCGTAAAACGCTTCTTTTACTTTTATTTCTGGTGTTTTTGGGTTTAAATTTTAAAACATTTTTTGCCGAATTTCTTTTTGCCTTTCCTTTATCACTTTTATTTTTTTTCGGATATTTGAATTTATAACCTCTTAGTTTTGGAATCTTTTTTACCAAATCTCGAAGCTCTGGCCTTATTTTTGCCCCTGCCCTGGCCTTTTGGCCTTTAACACCTCTTCCGCAATATGTCCCTTTTTTTCCTCCACGACCTACTCTCTTTTTTTGTTTTAACTTATGTATTGGTCTAATCTCGTGAAGCTGCATATAATATTATGATTTTTTTATTTTTTTAATTTTTTCCAAAGCCTTTAATGTGGCTCTTGCAATATTAATTTTATTATTTGTCTTTGAAAGTAACTTACCGGTAACATTCTCTATTCCGGCAAGGTCACAAATCACCCTCACAACCCCACCAGCAACAATACCTCTTCCTTTTTTCTGGGGTTTTAATAAAATTTTAGCACCTTGATATTTTATTGTAATATCAAAAGGTATTGTTTCATTTTCTATTTCAACATCTAAAAGATCTTTTTTTGCTTTTTTTGTAGCCTTTTCTATAGCCTGGCTAACATCTCTTCCTTTAGCCACACCAACTCCCACTTTACCGTTTTTATTTCCCACAGCTATTGTTGCTCTAAAACGAAAAGCTCGCCCACCTGCTGTTACCCTTGTAACGCGAGCAATGTCTAAAAGCCTGGATTCGAATTCTTCTTCTTTAAAATTCATATATTTATTTATAGATTAAAACTTTAAACCCGCCTTTCTAGCGCCGTCAGCCAATGCTTTCACCCTTCCGTGATATTTATAACGACCTCTATCAAAAACTACTTTTTTTATTGCTTTTTTTGATGCTTTTTTTGCGATAAGTTCTCCCAACATAAAAGCTCTTTCTGATTTTTCTCTTTTTGTCTTTTCAATCTCTTTATCGCTTGCTGCAACCAAAGTTTTTCCTTCTTTGTCATCAATTATTTGAGAAAAGATATGCTTGTTTGAACGAAAAACTGAAAGACGGGGACGATCTTTTGTGCCTCTTATTTTCGCCATTTGTCTTCTTTTTTTTCTCTTGATTTTTATCTCTTTTTCTTTTTGTTTTTTTTTCATAAACCCCATTTAATTATTCCATTGTTGCAACCGCCTTTTTACCTGCTTTTTTTCTAACTATTTCATCTTCATAATGAATGCCTTTCCCTTTATATGGTTCAGGAGGACGAACTTTTCTTATTTTTGCTGCAATGTTTCCAACTAGCTCTTTATCAACTCCGCTTATAATTATAATATTTTTCTCTATTGAGAAAGAAACATTTTCAGGAGGAGAAATCTTAACGGGATGGGAAAAACCTACGTTCAAAACTAAATCCTTACCTTCAAGACTCGCCCTCCATCCGACTCCTTCTATCTTCAGTTTTTTTTCAAATCCTTCCTTTGCTCCCTTTATCATATTTGATACATGAGATCTCCAGGTCCCCCAATATGCTTTTTTCTCTTTTGGGCCACTAAAAGAAACTTTCAAAATATTTTCTTTTTTTTCTATCGAAATCTCGGGGGGAAAATTTCTTTCTAATTTTCCTTTAGGTCCCTCAACTAAAATTTTATCTTCTTTAATATCCACTTTAATTCCTTCTAAAATTTCGATTTGTTTTTTGCCTACCTTGCTCATAATTTTATTTTACCAAACCTCACAAAGAACTTCTCCTCCTGTTTTTTCCTTCTTCGCTTCTTTTGAGGTTAGGATACCTTTTTGTGTTGATAATAATAAAACACCATAGCCAGATTTTGGAAAATAAACATTTTTACTTTTCATATACACTCTTCTTCCTGATTTTGAAACCCTTTTTAAATAATTTATTCTTGGACTACCATCTTTATTGTATTTAAGAGAAATAATAATTTTATTAGTTTTTTTTCCTCTTTTTTTAATGCTTTCAATAAATCCTTCTTTTTCTAAAACTTTTAAAATGTTGTACTTTAAATTAGAAAAAGGAATACTTACCGTATTTTTCTTAGCGGCTTGAGCATTTCTAATCTTTGTTAACATGTCGGCAATTGGATCCATAATTTTAATAAGATTAACAAACTACCAAGACGATTTTTTAATTCCGGGCAAAAGACCTTTATTTGCTAATTCCCTAAAACATATTCTACACAAACCAAATTTTCTTATATACCCTCTTCTTCTTCCACACCTAAAACATCTTCTGGTTTTTCTTGTCTTATACTTTGGTTTTGCTTTGGTTTTCTCTATTTGTGATTTTTTTGGCATCTCTTTTTTGAAAATTAATCAATAAATTTATTTTTTTCTCCTGGAGCCAACGGGATCTCCAAAAGTTTAAAAAGATTAACGGCTTCTTTTCTTTTTTTAGCATTTATGACGATAGTAACCTCAAGCCCAAAAATATTTTTTGCTTTTTCTGGTGCAATTTCTGGAAAAATTATATGCTCCTTTATTCCTATCGTGAGGTTACCACCTTCGTCAATAGATTTTTCTTTAATGCCCCGAAAATCTCTCATTCTCGGAATAACAATATTAAACAGACGATCTAAAAAATCAATCATTCTCTCACCTCTTAAAGTCACTTTTAGTCCAACTGGCGATCCTTCCCTTGTTTTGAAACCAGCAACTGCTTTTTTACTTTCTGTTAAAATAGGCTTCTGTCCTGCGATTAAAGACATCTCGCTAACAATATTCTCAATCACCTTATTTCTATTTGAAGGATCAATATTACTTAAGATCTTCCCAATCCCCGTGTTTATAATCACTTTTTCTATCCTTGGAATGGATAAATCATTTTTATAGCCAAAATCTTTTTTCATTTCAGGAATTACCTTTTTTTTATAGTTTTCTTTTAACATATTCTTATAAAATTTCAGCATTACATTTTTTACATAACCTATATTTTTTTTGTTTGTCTTTATCTTTTTTTATTTTATACCCCACTTTCGTTGGTTTTTTACACTTAGGACATATTAATTTTACATTTGAGACATCAATTGGTCTTGGCATATCCACTATTTGCCCTTTTTCTCCTTCTTTCTTTGGCCTTACATGTTTTTTAATAATATTCAAACCCTCAACAATAATCTTATTTTGTTTTGGAAAAATTTTAAACACTTTGCCTTTCCTGCCCCTGTCTTTCCCAGCTGTTATTAAAACATTGTCCTCTTTTTTGATTTTCATATCTTAAAAAATTAAACTAATTCTTTTGCCATTTCGGTAATTTTCTTAAAACCCTTTTGGCGAAGAATTCTTGGAAGGGGTCCTAAAATACGATTTCCTTTCGGAGATTTGGTTTTTCCCTCAAGAATAACTACTGCATTTTCGTCAAATTTTAAATAGCAACCGTTTTCTAAACGATATGGCTTTTTCTGACGTACGATAACTGCCCTTAAAATATCTTTCTTTTTTACTATTTTTCTTGGTTCTGCTTCTTTAACAGAAACTATAACAACATCACCAATTCGTGCATATCGATGTCTTGTGCCTTTTGGTATTTTAAAACACTGAACTATTTTTGCTCCAGTATTATCAGTTACTTTCAATTTAGTACCCGCTTGAATCATTTTTTTGTTTTGTTTTTTAAAACCACCCATCTTTTATCTTTGCTCTGTGGCCTTGTTTCTTCAATAGTTACCTCATCACCTTCTTTAAATTTATTATCTTCGTCATGCGCTTTATATTTTTTTGAAATAAAATATCTTTTTTTGTATTTTGGATGGTAAACTGCTCTTTCTATCTCCACAACAACAGTTTTTTGCATTTTATCAGAAACAACCCTACCTTTTAATTTTTGTTTTGCCATAAATTTATTAAGAAATAATTTATTTTTTGACTTGATTTTGTTTTTCTTTTTTTATATCAACTACTGTTAATATTCTCGCGATATCCCTTTTGATCAATCTAATTTCTCTTACGTTCTTTACCTTCCCTGTTGCAATAGAAAAGTTAATCTGGCGAAGCCTTTCTCTTTTCTCCTGCAATAACTGTTGTCTCTCTTTTTCAGGTTTTTTCTCGATTTCTTTTATCTTCATAACTTCTATATAAAAATTATTCGTTGCTTATTACTTTTGTTTTGATGGGAAATTTTCTGCCGGCCTGTTTTAATGCGTCCTTAGCAACGTCCGGAGGAATACCATCTACCTCAAAAATAATCCTACCCGGTTTAATCGGATAAACATAATGATCCACTCCTCCTTTACCACCTCCCATGCCAACTTCATTTCCTTTAAAAGTTACGGGCTTGTCAGGAAAAATTCTTATCCAAATCTTTCCTTTGCCTTTAAAATATCTCAAAAGTACTCTTCTTGAAGCCTCTATCTGGTTTGATTTTATCCAATGTGGCTCCATTGCTTTTAAGCCAAAACTTCCAAAGTTTATCTCGGTACCTCTATTGGCGATTCCTTTTGTCTTGCCTTTCATCATTTTTCTGTGTTTTACTCTTTTTGGATAAAGCAACATAATAACTAAAATATTAAATTTTCTCGCCTTTGTAAAGCCAAACCTTTACGCTTACGGTGCCGTAACTACAACGAGCTCTTTGTTCAGAATAGTCTATATCGCTTCTTAATGTCTGCAAAGGCAATTTTCCTTCTTTAAACGTTTCTGATCTTGCAATATCGGCACCATTTAATCTTCCTTTTATTTTTATCTTTAAACCCTCTACTTCTCTTCTCTGGAATATCCTTTCTATTGCTCTTTTGGCAGCTCTTCTATAAGGGACTCTTCTTTCTATATCCATTGCAATCTGCTGAGCAATAATAGAAGCACTTAAAGACGGATCTTTCACTTCCTCAATATCAATCTTAATTTCTTTTTCCTTTATCATTTTTGCGACTGTCTTTGAAAGCATTTCAACGCCCTCGCCCCCTCTGCCAATAACAACTCCTGGCTTTGGTGTTTTTATTATAATATTAATTTTATTGCCCGTTCTTTCTATTTTAACTTTCTCTATAATTCCCTTGCCCAGTTTCTTTTTAAGAAAATCCCTTATTTTTAAATCTTCTTGAATTATTTTTTTATATTTTTTTAGCGAAGAAAACCAAACCGATTCCCATTCTTCGGTAATTCCTATTCTAATTATTTTTGGATGGACTTTATGTGCCATAATTCAATGCTTATTTATTATTTTTGGAAGATTTTTTTAATTTATTTTTTTTATCATTTTCTTTTGGAGCTAAAATAATCTTAATATGACTAGTTCTTTTTTTAATCTCATTAGCACTGCCTCTTGAAACTGGACGCCATCTTTTTAATTTAGGGCCTTCTTCAACAACTATTTTCTTTATAAAAAGTTTCTTTACTTCTTCGTTTTTTAAATCAAGATTATTTTTGGCATTCGCTGTTGCAGAGTCTAAAATCTTTGAAACAGGCAAAGATCCCCTTTTTTTGTAAAATTTTATTTCTCTCTTTGCGTCTTCTAATGTTTTGCCCCTTATCAAATCTGCAATTAATCTAATTTTCCTTGGTGCAATCCTATAATTTCTTAATGAAGCTTTTATTTCCATAGTAAATTATTAACTATTTAGTTTTTTTCTTTCTTTTCGCCTTCTGTTGGGCTCATTTTTGATGGCTCTGTACCGCTCACTTGTCCTTCTGTTTTTGCTAATTCTCTTTCCATTCTTCCGCCATGTTTGGTAAATTTTGTTGTAGGAGAAAATTCTCCAAGTCTGTGGCCTACCATTTCTTCTCTAACATCTACGGATAAAAATTCTTTTCCATTATGAACCAAAAAAGTAAATCCTACCATCTCAGGAATAATCATTGAAGACCTTGACCATGTCTTAATTGGTTTTTTATTATTCTCTTCTTTGGCTTTTTTTAATTTCTTTAACAATTTTTCATCTAAATATACTCCTTTTTTAAGTGATCTGGCCATGATTGTTTAATAAATATTATTTTTTCTTACTTTTTCTTTTTCTAATTATAAACCTGTTAGAAAATTTGCCTTTTTTTCTGGTTTTTACTCCAAAAGCAGGCTTTCCAGTTGGAGTCTTGGGATGTTTTAATCCAATTGGTGATCTTCCTTCACCTCCTCCATGAGGATGATCAACAGGATTCATCGCGCTTCCCCTTACTTTTGGTCTTTTGCCTCTATGCCTTGACTTACCGGCCTTTCCTAAAACTTCTGTTTTGTGATCGGGATTAGAAACTATTCCTACTGTAGCATAATTTTCTTGAAGGATTTTTCTTATCTCTTTTGAAGGTAAAACTACATTAGCATATGTCCCTTCTTTTGATAAAATCTGAGCATAAGAACCTGCGCTTCTTACAATTTTTCCTCCTTTTCCGGGAATAATTTCTATGTTAAAAATCGAAGTACCAACGGGTATATTTTTTATTTTTAATCTGTTTCCTGTTTTAACCTGTGCATCTTCCTTGCAAATTACCTCATCTCCCAATTTAATCTTTTCAGGAGATAATCTATATCTCTTCTCGCCATTCTTATATAAAAGCAACATTATAAAAGCGGACCTGTTTGGATCATATTCTAAAGATTTAACTTTAGCTGGAATATCCATTGCTTCCTGACCAAAATCAATTTTTCTATAAGCTCTTTTTTCTCCACCTCCCCTATGACGAATAGTAATTCTCCCTTTTTTATTTCTCCCAGCTTTTACTTTTAAGGATTTTACTAATTTCCTTTCTCTTTTCTTTTTTGTCAAAACAGAATAATCGTGAGTTATCATTCCTCTCTGGCCCGGGGTTGTTGGTTTTTTTACTTTCATGAAATTTTAATAACGGATTTTAATATATTAAATCTAGTAAAAAACTATCTTGGCACCACTTCTATTTTATCTCCTTTTTTTAATGTCACAATTGCTTTTTTATAACCTGGTTTTTTTCCTTCGACTTGACCTATTCTTCTCTTCTTGCCTTTTGTGTTCATAATGTTTACTTTATCGACTTTTGCTCTATAAATATCTTCAATTGCTTTTTTGATTTCTCGCTTATTTGTTCTTTCTAAAACTTTAAAAATATATTTACCTTGTTCTTCAAGAAATGTTGCTTTTTCTGAAATTAAAGGCTGTTTTAATGAACGCCACGCAATATCACTCTTACCAGGGGCAATGACCCTGGTTTCTTTTTTTATTTCTTTTAT
>JAQUPA010000010.1 GCA_028716825.1 Candidatus Paceibacterota bacterium | reverse complement strand
TATAATATGAATAAATTTTTAGAAATATTAAAGGATTTTTTTAAGAAATTCTTTTTTGTAGAAAAATGGAAAGAAAATAAAAAGAAGTGGCCATCAAAAAAACAATGGCGCTCTTTCTTAAAAATAGTATCTATACCAGAGAAAATTTTATTTGTGACTTTAATTATAACCACTGTTCTGTCCGGATTCTTGTGGTGGAGATTCTCTTATATAGAAAAAACCAAGGTTGTGGCAGAAGAAGGTGGTTCTATAAAAGAAGTTATCGTGGGAGAACCGCAGAACCTCAATCCTATTTTTGCCCCTTTAAATGACGCAGATAAAGATATTTCAGAATTAATCTATGCTAGTCTTTTAAAGTACGATAAAAATGGTGATCTTGGAAATGATTTAGTAGAAAAATATACAATAAGTCCTGATGGAAAAATTTACAGCTTTACTTTAAAAAATAAAATTTTCTGGAGTGACGGCACAAAAATTACTGCTGATGATGTCTTATTTACAATGGAAACTATCCAAAATCCAGAAGTTCAAAGTCCTCTTAGGATAACTTTCCAAGGATTAAAAATGGAAAAAATTGACGAAAAAAATATAAAATTTTCTCTTGATAAAACTTATCCTTCTTTTGTTGAAAACTTTAATTTAAAAATAATTCCAAAGCATATTTTCCAAGAAGTTAATCCACAGGAATTATTCTCTTTTATCCCGGAAAAATCAGTAAATTCTGGGCCCTTTAAAGTTCTACAAACTATAAAAGAAGGAGAAAAAATAACGAAAATAATACTTGGTGCAAATGAAAAATACCATAACGGCAAACCGTTTATTCAAAAAATGGAAATTATTTTTAAAGAAACTAAAGAAGATGCATTGAGTTTAAAAAATAAAGTAACAAACATCGGAGAAATACCACCAGAAGAAAAGAAGAATTTAGAAAAAACTTTTAAAATATACTCTTTATACTCTCCTAGATATTTTGCTTTATTTCTAAACCAAGGCAAAACACCCCTAAATCAAAGAGAAGTAAGAGAGGCTATGGCTCTTGCAACTCCAAAAGAAGAAATTATAGAAAAAGTTTTTTATGGTCAAGCAAGGAAAGTAGACGCTCCTTTCCTTAAAGAAAATAAAATAAAAGGAAAATATCCAATTTATAACTATGATGTCAGAAGAGCGCAACGATTACTAGAAAAAAATGGATGGAAAGATATTGATAAAAACGGATTTAGAGAAAAAACGATAAATAGCAAAACCATGGTCTTAAGGTTCACAATATATACTGTTGAACAGAAAGAATTAAATGCTGTTGCAGAACTTATAAAGGATAGTTGGAAAAAAGCAGGCATTAGCGTTGATATTAAAACCTATCCTCCGCAAGACCTCCTTCAATCCGTTATCAAAGAAAGAAAATATAGTATTTTACTTTTCGGACATAGCTTAATGATGACACCAGAACCTTATTCTTTCTGGCACTCTTCCCAAATAAAATATCCGGGTCTTAATCTTTCTTTATATAAAAATGAAAAAGTAGACTCTTTGTTAGAATTAGCAAGGGAACAAAAAGACACAAATAAAAGAAGAAAGGTTTTAGCTGACGCTCAACAAAAAATTACTACAGATATTCCTGCCATTTTCCTTTATAGCCCGAACTTTCTTTTTGCAATAAGAAAACAAATAAAAGCATTTGATGGAAAGTATATAGTTAACCCCTCAAAAAGATTTATAGATATTGGAAAATGGCACATAAAAACAAAAAGAGTGCCTAAAAAAGCTCCAAAGAAAGAAGAAATAAAAACGGAGTTAAAAGAAAGTCCTTCGCCATCTCCAAAGAAAAAATAGAACACTTCTACTTTATTTTTCTAATATGCGGGCATGGCGGAATGGCAGACGCACTAGGTTCAGGACCTAGTGAGAGAAATCTCGTGGAGGTTCAAATCCTCCTGCCCGCACCAAAAACAAAGGCTCGTGATTAATATTTGCTTGGGCATAAAACTAATACATTAATTTAATAAATTAAATTTGGAGTCGAGATATTAATTTCTCGCTTCGCTCAAAATTATGGAAGAGAAAAAAATAAAAATTATACCGCTTGGTGGACTTGAAGAAATAGGAAAAAACATGACCCTTTTTGAATACGAGGGTAAAATTTTAATTGTTGACATGGGATTCCAATTCCCAGATACCGAAATGCCTGGAATTGATTTCATCATTCCAAATACTTCTTACTTGCAAAAAAGAGGAAAAGATATTGTTGGAGTCATATTTACTCATGGACACTATGATCATATTGGGGCTGTGCCTTACGCACTAGATAGAATCGGCAATCCCCCACTCTTTGCAACACCATTGACAAAAGGAATCATAATGAAAAGGCAAGAAGATTTTCCAAACACAGCAAAACTAAATATTAAAGAGGTAAATAGAGAAGATAAAATTTTGCTACCGCCATTTACAATAAAAACATTTCCCCAAAATCACAATATACCTGATTGTATTGGTCTTGTGATAGAAACTCCTGTTGGAAAAATTGTTCATACGGGTGATTTTAAATTTGATCATACGCCAGTAGCCGATAAACCCGCCGATATATCAAAAATTGCAACTTTGTGCAATGACAAGGGAATTTTGCTTTTAATGTCTGATTCAACAAACGCAGAAATCCCAGGGCACAGCCTTTCTGAAAAAAACATTCAAGAAAACCTTGAAACAATATTTGAAAAAAGCAAGGGCAGGATAATTGTTGCAACTTTCGCCTCGCTACTTTCAAGAGTTCAAGAAATAATAAATCTTGCCGAAAAACTGGGCAGAAAAGTTCTTATAGACGGGTATTCAATGAAAGCAAATGTAGAAATCGCAATTAATCTCGGTTATCTGAAAATAAAAAAAGACACAATTATATCGTCTAAAGAAATAAAAAGATATCCAGATAATAGAATTATAATTATCTGCACAGGGTCACAAGGAGAAGGAGACGCTTCTCTGATGAAGATCGCACACAAAGATCATCAATTTCTTTCGGTTAAAAAGGGAGATTCTGTAATACTTTCTTCTTCTGTGGTGCCGGGGAATGAAAGGTCTGTCCAAGAACTAAAAGATAAGCTCTCATGGCAAGGGGCTAAAATATTTCATTATCAAATGATGGATATCCACACAGGAGGACATGCTCAAAAAGAAGAACTAAAAACGATGATTAGCCTTGTGCGGCCTAAATTTTTTATGCCGATTCACGGTAGCCATTATATGCTGGACGTGCACAAAGAACTCGCAACATCTGTTGGAATCCCAGAAAACAATATTATTATAGCTCAAAACGGACAGGTAATAGAACTTTCAAAAAATAATATCAAGATACTTAAAAAGAGTGTACCTGCAAACTATGTAATGGTAGATGGTCTTGGAATAGGAGACGTAGGAGAGGTTGTTTTGCGCGATAGACAGCTTATGGCACAAGACGGTATGTTTGTTATTGTTGTAATTGTAGATTCAAAAACTGGAGAGGTAAAACAAAGCCCCGACATTATATCCCGTGGTTTTGTATATCTTAGAGAATCAAAAGATCTATTGCGCGAAACCAGAAGAAGAATTATAACCCTTGTTGAGGGAATTACAAAATCTCCCCATCCGACAAATTTCACATTTGTGAAAAATAGAATAAGAGAAGAACTTGGAGATTTTTTATTCAAAAAAACAAAAAGAAGACCAATGGTTTTGCCCGTTGTTATCGAGATATAAAAAACTTAGATATTAAAACTTGTTTTTGAAGTAAAATTTATGTTTTCGGTTGGTATTATTGGATTACCAAATGTAGGAAAATCTACTCTTTTCAAGGCCCTTACAAAAATAGCCGTTCCTGTGGGTGATTATCCTTTTACAACAATAGATCCAAATCATGGAATAGTTGCAATGAAAGACAAAAAACTGGAAATAATAAAAAGAGCAATAAGGCCCGAAAAAATAACCCCTCCAATGATCGAATTTATAGATATCGCCGGTCTTGTAAAGGGAGCGCATAAAGGAGAAGGATTGGGTAATCAATTTCTATCTAATATCAATGAAGCAGATATCTTGCTTGAGGTAATAAAAAATTTCTCAATAGTTGGCGAAAAAGACTTCCCAAAAAAGAAAGAACCCCAATATCAACTCTCTGATTCCCCTGATCCCGAAAGAGATATAAAAATTATCAAAAATGAAATTTTAAAAAGAGACGAAAGAATTCTTTATGATTTTCTGAAAGAAAAAAAGGAGAGGGAGGAAGAAAAAGATATTGAAGTCGCAGAAAAAATAATCGAAATCATAAAAAAAGGGGGGTGGATTTTTAACGAAATTGAAAAATATAGCAAAGAAGAAGGGTTAAAAATAGAAGAGTTTGCAAAAAGAAAAAATATCATTTCTTCAAAACCAATAATTTATCTTTTTAATGGAAAAACAAAGAAAAATAATGAATTAATTAAAAAATTTAAACCCTATTTGTTTCTGGATTTAAAAACAGAAGAAGAATTATTGGATTTAAAAGAAGAAGAGAAAGAAGAGTTGGGAATTAAATCTAATCTTGACGATATCGTTCTTACCTGCTACAATGATTTAGATTTAATCACTTTTTACACTATAAAAGGCGATAAAGAAGCAAGGGCAATTGAGCTTAAAAAAAATAGTAGTATTATTGAAGCAGCAGAGAAAGTTCATAGCGATTTTAAAGAAAAATTTATTAGTGCAGAAGTTTTAAAATTTGAAGATTTCGAAAATTATAGTTCGTGGCAGAAAGCAAAAGAAAAGGGCCTTTTAAAAACAAAAGGGAAGGATTATATTGTTGAGAACGGAGATATAATTGAATTTAAGATATAAAAGAAGCTATTTAAAAAAAACAATTTTTATTATGAACCATTACGAATTATCATTTCTTACACCAGACTTAACGGGAGATGAAAAAAATAGTCTATTAAAAGAGATAGAAAATCAAATTACAAAGCTTGGAGGAAAAATAGAAGACAAATTTATCGAGAAAAAAAGATTTGCCTACCCTATTAAGAAAAAAACTGAGGGATTTTTGGGAATCTTTTTCTTTTCATTGGAAAAAGAAAATATCATAGAAATTAAAAAAAATATTGAAAAAAATAATAAAATTCTAAGAATCATCCTTGAAAAAAAGAAAATGAAAATCACAAAAGAAAGAAGAACAAGACCTGAAGAAACAACTCCTCAAATTAAAAAAGAAAAAAAGAAAAAGGTCAAAATAGAAGACTTAGATAAAAAGCTAGAAGAAATTCTTAAATAAACATGAACTTAAATAAAGTTTTTATTCTGGGTCGCTTAACCCAAGATCCGCAAGCAAGAAGTCTCCCTTCGGGAGATACTGTGGCAAATTTTGGGATAGCTACTAATCGTATCTTCTACAACAAGAATAAAGAAAAACAAGAACAAACAGAATTTCACAATGTGGTTCTTTTTGGAAAAATAGCAGATATAGCCCAGCAGTATTTAAAACAGGGAGCAATGGTATTAATTGAAGGAAGGTTGCAAACAAGATCCTGGGAAGATAAAGATGGTATGAAGAAATACAAAACAGAAATTATAGGAGAAAACTTACAAATGGGACCAAGAATGCAACAGGGAGAACAAAATATACAACAGAAAAAACCAGCTCAAAAGGAAGAAAACCAAGAAAATATACCAACAATAGAAGAAGAAATTGACGTAAAGGATTTACCTTTATAATTAAAATTTCACATAATTTTATAAATTAGAAATATGGGATGTTATTTTTGTCAAAGAAATATTAAAGAAATTGATTGGAAAAACGGAAAGCTTCTTTCAAGATACATATCTGCATCCGGAAAAATAAAATCAAAAAGAAAAACTGGAACTTGCAGTAAGCATCAAAGAAGCTTAAAAAAAGCGATTAAAAAAGCAAGGGAAATGGCTGTTCTGCCATATTCTATTTAGGGAAGAATTAACAAAAAAGCGATTTTAAAAAATCGCTTTTTTGTTGTTAATTATTATAATTTCTATAATTTTTCTGCTATATAATTTGTTATATCTGCTAATCTTGTAGAATAACCCCATTCGTTATCATACCAAACAACAATTTTAATTAAACTCTTATTTACCATTGTCAGGTTAGCATCAACTACGGCAGAAAATGAATTGCCTTTATAGTCAACAGAAACTAATTCTGCATCCTCGATTCCTAAAATACCCTGCAATCTTTTTTCTTTTGTTGCTTGCTTGAAAATATAATTTACTTCTTCTGCGCTTTTAGGAGGATTCTTAACCCTGCAAATAAAATCCACAATCGAAACTGTCGGTGTTGGTATTCTTAAAGCAATACCATCTAATTTACCTTCTAGGCTTGGAATTACCTTTGAAATAGATTTTGCAGCTCCAGTTGTTGTAGGAATAATAGAAAGAGCTGCGGCTCTTGCTCTTCTTAAGTCCTTATGTGGCAAATCTAAAATTTTCTGATCATTCGTATAAGAATGAGTTGTGGTCATAAATCCTTCTTCGATTTTAAAATTTTCGTTTAAAACTTTTACAACTGGTGCAAGACAATTTGTCGTACAAGAAGCATTAGAAATAATATTATCTTTTTTTGGATTATATTTTTCTTCGTTGACCCCAAGAATAAACATGGGAATTTCTTTAGATTTTGAAGGGGCTGAGATTATTACTTTCTTTGCTCCTCCTTCAATATGCTTTTTTGCGTTATTATAATCAGTAAAGAAACCCGTACATTCAAGAATAATTTCTGCTCCTGCTTCTTTCCATGGAATCTTTGAAGGATCTTTCTTTGTGTAAACTTTAAACCTATAACCATTTATTAAAAGTTCATCATTCTTTCCGCTTGCCCTTTTTGTATACATCCCATACAAAGAATCATAATTTAAAAGATGGGCAAGTGTTTTTGTATCAGTTAAATCATTTATAGCAACAATGGAAAGATTTGGATATTTCTCTAATAATATTTTAAAAACTTGCCTTCCTATTCTACCAAAACCATTTATAGCTATTTTTGCCATTTTTTTATTTTAAATTTAATAAGTTTTTTATTTTTTCTTTATCAAAACCTATAACAATTTCGCCGTTGATATCAACCACGGGAACCTGCATTTGTCCTGATTTCTTTATCATCTCTTCCCTCTTATCGCTATCCACCGCGATATCTATTTCCTCAAAATTAATATCGTTTTCTTTTAAAAAGTCTTTTAATGCAAAACAATAAGCACAAGTGGGAGTTGAATAAACTTTTATTTTTTGTGAATCCATTTTTTATTATAGCTAAAAATTTATTATTAATGCAAATAAAACTAATTGGATTGGCAATTAAATATTTCGCTTAAATTATCAAGAGTTAGAAATCCAGAAATACGTAAAAACCTGCCATCTTTTGACTCTGTATAACAATTATTATAACAATTTATTCCTTCTGATTCTTTTTTGCATTCTTCGCAAGATAAAATTTTATCTTTTTGCATTCTAAGATTCTTAGAAAAGGCCCATGTAGGAACAGAGTTGATCTCTTCTTTGCGACAAGCCTCAGACCAGTCATTTCCCCTGTTGCAATTTACAACATCCATCTTATCAAAGTACTCTCCAAAAATCTCTTTTTGCTCCTCACAAAAACTACAACTAGATGCTATATATAACTTAATTTTTTTTGAAAGAAGACAATTTATAATTTCTTCTTGATAATTTTTCTTTTGGGCTTCAAGAAAAGTCCTTCCATTAATAAAAAAAATAACCCCTCCGGTTATCGCAACTATAATAACCACTACTAAATATATATTTTCTTTCCGCATTATTTTATTACATTGGGAATTTCCCTTATAAGATCGGTGGGTAAAAGTCCAGCCCCTCTTTTTTCTTTTGCTGCTTCACCAGCCACTCCATTAATATAAGCTGCGGCACTTGCTGCCAAAATTGGATTTATGCCCTGAGACAAAAAGCAACCACAAATTCCAGATAGTGTGTCCCCCGTTCCTCCTACAGTCATTTCAGGACAGCCAGTTTTATTTAAAAAAACCTTATTGCCATCTGAAATTATATCCTGCATTCCTTTAAGAAGTATTGTTACGCCCAATTCTCCTGCTACTTTTTTAACCTCTTCTATTTGCTCTTTTTCTCCCATTTTCCAAATTTCGACTCCTGTTAAAATATAAAATTCATATGCATGGGGCGTCAAAACAAAATTTTTACCTTTTAAAATTTCTTTATTTTTTGAAATCGCCCAAATTGCATCAGCATCAACAACTGCTGGTATATCAATTTTAGATAAGTAATTAATAACAGCTTTTTCTGTCATTTCATCTCTTCCAGCGCCTCCTCCAATAATACATGCCGTATTTTTGTTGGATACTTTCTTTGCGCTCTCGGTAAGAGAAAATAATTCTGGCAAGTGCTCTTCTCCTAAATCTCCTCCCTTTAAAGCAACGGCAATGAGGTTTGGAGAAAAAGAAGCAATTATATCAGCTGCTCTCTTTGGTGCCACTATTAAAGTCAAATCAACGCCCGTTCTTAAAGCAGCAAGAGCTGAAAGGGCGGGAGAGCCACTATAAAGTTTTGAACCTCCTATTACAAGTAGATAACCAAAATCATATTTATGGCTTTTTGGTGGACGTTTTTTATAAATTTTTCTTAGAACATCTTTATCGATATAATCCATAATTATTTTACTTTTTCTCTTTTTTTTCTATTTTATCACATTCGTCTTTAAAATCACAATATTCACATTCCCAAGGAAAACCTCCTTTTCTATTTTCTGCTGATTCTCTTTTTTCCTTTAAGTCAAGAGGAATCGGCGGTATTATTTCGTTTTCTATTTGATACTTCAATTCTTCAAAGTCACTTATAATTTTTTTGCAGAATTTTTGATCGTATTTTAAATCAAACTCTTTCATCTCTTGAGTATTTTTATTCTCGTAAATAACAATGCCTTGAGGAATTTTAAAATAATGCATATAAAGCTGAATTTGTTTTTTATGAGCATCTTCAGGTTCTGCTAATTTTCTAAATTTAAACTCACCTGAACTTTTTATCTCAACAACATAAAGCTTATTATTTACCGATATAACAGCGTCTGCTCTGCCATGAAAAAGCTCCTTTGAGGGTATATCGATTTCCGAAGAGACTACCCTTACTTCAGGAATAGCCAAAAGAACACTCATTATCCTCTGGTGTATTATATCTCCCCTATCAAAAATCCTAAGGGCACGGGCTTCTTTTTCTTTCTTTTTATAACCCTTCATTGAAAAATAAACTGCGCGGGGACATTTTCCAGAGTCTGTAATATAAAAATGTTCCTGATTTCTCTCGCTATATTTATCTTTATAGTGTTGATCAATAAATTCAATAAGCATAAATTTTTTACCTATTTATTTTACCATTTTTTTGAACCTTTGCCAAAACGTATAATTGTGATAGAATTCAGAAAATAAAGAAAATATGTCCCAAAAACAGGCGATAATTATAAGAAAAGATCTCAACCTTAAAAAGGGGAAACTTGCCTCCCAAGTAGCGCATGCGGCTATTATGTCTTTGAACAAAAGCGAATATAAAGAAGAATGGGAAAGGGAGGGCCAGAAAAAAATAGTTTTATGGTGTGGAAATTTAGAAGAATTATTCTCTCTTTACCAAAAAGCAATCGCAGAGAACTTACCCACTGCTATTGTTGAAGACGCGGGGCTAACACAAATACCAAAAGGAACAAAAACATGTATAGGCATAGGACCGGCTCCTGAAGAAAAAATAGATAAAATAACTGCTGATTTAAAGTTAGTTAATTAAAAAGAAAACAGCCAAAAATGGCTGATCTCTTTAAGCTCCATTGATAGAAATTAGAGAAAACATGGAGTTCCATGGCGCCCTGATTTCCGTTTTTGTAGAAAAATTTTAGGAGGTATTATTTTCCACAAACGTTTTTATCAATGGAGCATATCTTATTATAACACACTGGTAAATATTGTCAATATAATTAGCTTTCAAATTTTCTTGCGCGTTTTTGAAATTCCAAAACTAATCTATCGTGAAATTCATCAATAAGATAAGCATATTCTTTACCTTGTTTTTTAAATCTCTGAACTTCGCTATTTAATACCTTGTTCGCCTCTTCAAGACCCTTTTCTATATTAGGATTTTTAATTGTAAGATTAACTAAAGAGTTAATCTTCTCTTCCTCCTCATCTGTCAAATTTCTTTTCTGTATTGCTAATGGAGTTGTAGTCGCTGTTTTTAAAACTTCCACAGTAGGAACAATTCTTTCTTTTTCTTCTGACTTTTCAACTATTTTCTCTTCTTCCCTCTCTGGTTTCTGCTCTACTTCTTCTGATGTCTCAATTTTTTTTTCTGTTGGAAATTTTTCTTCAAAAGATTCTTTAAATTTTCTTTCGTCTTGCATATTTTAATTTTATAGATATTTTTTAACTTTTCTTATTTCGTCTTTTTTCTCTTTATCAAGTCTATAAATATCCAATAATGTTTTCCATAAAAATACTTTTTCCTCGTCCGTAAAAGAAGGTAATTTTTCTAATAATGTTTTTTTTCTATTCTCGTCTATCCTCAGCATCCCTATAAATTTAATTATTGTATTTTTTTCTAAAAAAGCATCAGCCATATTTTTTATTTTTTATGTTTCTTACCACCCAATCTTTCCAATCCTCTGCCACCAGCCATCAAAAGTCCTGTAGCAACATATAATATAGAAATAAGAAAAAGAAAGAAGTATTTCAAAAATCCTTCACCCTTCTCGCTAAAACCTCTTTTTTTAAGATCTTTTTGTATCTCTTTTGTTTGCTCAGGATTAATTTGACCGTTTGTCAATTTTGAAACTGTCTCTGGAAGCATTTTTTCAATATCTTCTTCGCTCTTTGGTTCTTTGTCTAGACCAAGTTCACCTTTTTCCTTATCTGCAACAAGCTTATCTATTTTTCTATTTTTAATATCTTCATAAATTTTCTCAATTCCTCCTTTCGTGTTTTCAAAACTTCCTATTTTCTCTTTTATTTTCTCCCCGAAAATATCATCAGCTTTCTTTATAACTTTCTGATATCTCTCTTCTTCAAATTCCTCAAAACCACCTTTTTTATACTGCCTTTTCTCTACCTGGATAACTCTATTAATCTCCTGACAAATTTTCAAATCTGGATAATTTTCTCTAAGATATTCAACATTTTCTCTCATGCCTTCCCACGAATCACCATTTTCAATATTAGTTCTTAACTCATCTATTCTATATAAAATATCTGCTAATGCTTTATTTTCGCTTTCCGTAAGCCTTGCCTCCCCCATCCTTTTCTTAATTTGTTTCTCGGATTGGTCTAATGATCTTGTAACTATATCTGTCCCAACTTCTCTATCCAAGCCCTGCTTCCAAATATAATCATCTATATCTCTGCCAATTTCCCTTTCTGCATCTTTTCTTGCCTGGCCGTAAATATTTTCACCACCCTCTTCTGTTTTTGAAACTATCCCGTGTTGAAGTTCTATTATACTTCTTATCTCCGCCTGTTCTGTAAAAACATCTACATATTCATCTTTTATTTTTTTCTCTCCTATTTTTCTCTCCAACTCTTCTCTGGCCTCCTGAAGTTCATGTAAAAGTAAATATCTTTCAGCTAGCCCGATTGAACCACCTTGACTTTCTACAATATTTTGAAGATTTTCTATTCCTTCTATTCTACTTTTTGTTTCATCATCCTCTATCTTATCCATACCACCATGATTTTCTTCAAGCTCTTTAATCGCGAGACCCTCTTTAATAGAACTACCATCAGATATTAAGCCACTTTTTAATAAATATTCTCGAGCTGCATTATCTTTTAATCTTAAACTTCTTCCTTGTAAAAAATCGTTACATCTATTTATTATATCTCGATCTAAGATTGTCTCTGGATTATCTAAAGAATAATAAGATTCTCTATGTTCTTGCTCTTGCTCTTGCTCTTGCTCTTGACTCATTTTATCTACAATTTCATCTAATATTTCGAAAAGATCAACTCCTTCTCTCTCGCGGAAACCTTTAAGAAATTCTAAGAAACGTTCGGGTATATATTCATTAAATTCATCATCTAGATTTTCTGGAAAGGAAGGGATTTCATCTTTTCCATCAAAAGTACCCGGAGGAATTTCATCCTTATTTTCTTCTTTTTTTTCTTGAGGAGTTACTTTTTCTTTCCCCTTAGATGGTTCTTTGTTTGGCTTTCTTTCGGGAGTTTTTTTATTTTTTTTTCTAGCTTCAACCGCTGCTAATCTTACCTTTTCACATTTATGCCAGAGCTGCTCCCTTCCATCTATTATCAAATCAGCTTCGCCAGTTTTTTTATTTGGTTTTGAATCTAATTTATCGAAAAAAAATTTTTCTTCTTCAATTCTTTTAATAACGTACTTACCGTCTTCAAACTCTAATTCTCCCCCCACTTTCAGTTTCTCTGAGAAATCTCTCATTCTAGTAAGATTATCCTGCTCTTTTGGATTTTTTATTGCCTTAAGACGGTTATCTAATTCTTCCTGTGACATTTTTGTTGGATCTTCAAATTCCATATTCTAAAATTTTATAAAATTTATAACTTACCTCTCCTCTGTTCAATCTCTTTTTCAATAATTTCCCTCATTCTCCCGTATTTCTGATAAGAAAATTCCTTGATTTCTCTTGATTTTTGCGGATCTGAAACTTCAGGAGGATAAGATATCATATTAAAAGGTAATGAAACTTTACCTTCTGTTATAATTTTGACATAAAAATTATAATTGTCAAGATGAATTAAGTCATGGACAGTAAAGTTAGGTTCAAACTCTTTAATCAAAAACTCAGCGTCAGCAGGACCCACTCTTAAAGACATAATAGTTCCAATGTTCCCAAAAACAGCATCTCTTATAGGGTCTGGCAGTTGCCCAATAAACTGATGGGCTATTATTAAACTCAAACGATATTTTCTTGCTTCAGATAAAATTGTAGCGACGCTCTCTGTACAAAAATTCTGAAACTCATCCATATACAAAAAGAAGTCTTGCCTTTCTTCTTCTGGCATATCGACCCTTGAAAAAGCTGCCATAGCTATTTTCCCGTTTATAATAAGTCCAAGCAAGGCAGCATTTATCTCTCCAAGTCTTCCTTTTGTAAGGTTCACTAAAAGAATTTTCTTTTTGTCTATTATCTCTCTAAAATTAAGTGTTGTTTCCTTCTGCCCGATAATTGGCCTCATATAATCATTTGCAATAAACGTACTGAACTTACTTGTAATATAAGGGACAATATTTTGTAAAGAAGCTTCCCCCCCTGCTTTTTCTGCTTCCTTTTCCCAAAAATCTCTTACTACAACATTTTTACATTTAGAAAGAAGGTAATGCCTAAATTCTTTATCAGCCAAGACTTTTGGCACTTCCATTAAAGTATATTTTTCGTTTGGATCGTCCATTAAGAGCAAAAGGGCATTTCTTGTATACTGTTCAAATATGGGCCCACCTGTTTGTTTTAAATCATAAAGCTTATCAAAAATATTTATAAGCTCATTTACAATAAATGTTTTTTGCTCTGGATATTGCGGATCATAATCTAAAAAATTAAGACCAATCACTCTATCAAGTCTGCCGGGATCAAAAACGATGACGTCTTCTAATCTTCCTCTTGGAACTTTTCCTAAAACTTTTTCTATTAAATCTCCATGGGGATCTAAAACACCAACGCCCTCTCCGTTTTGAATATCTTGAGTGATTAAATTTTCAATAAAGGCAGTTTTTCCAGTCCCTGTCTGTCCAATAATATACATGTGCCTTCTTCTGTCATTATTTTTTATTCTGATTTTAGTATCAATTCCTCTATAAAGATTGTGCCCCAATAAAAGACCTTCTTCCGGTAAATTTTGGGGAGCTGGCGAAGTTTTTGATTCAACAATTTTCATTGTTGGCGTTTTGACAAATGGCGTCGTTAAGTGAAAAAGGCTAGTTATTTCTTCTGTGCTAAATATTATTTTATGAGCAGGGTCAAAAAGACGAAAACTAAAATTATAAATAAGCTTTTTAAAAATCGCTCCACCGGTTCTCACGTAATTAAACTCATTTAAAAGTGGGGCCGAGTATTGATCAAAAACATTTTCTATTTGCGAGATAACATTATCGCTTTTGGATTTATCTTTACAAGAAACTATAATTCTAATATTTGTTTCAAAGCAGTCTTTATTTGCTTTACTCTGAATTGATTTAAATAATTCTTCTTCTAGGGGTCTTTGCTGCATCATTTCTTCTTCTTTCTCTTTTTGATCGTCTTTTGACAACACAAACTCTCCTGCAGAATGCAAAGTACCAACAGAAGCAGCAGCCTGTGAAAATCCTTTGCCCTTTGCCATATTTCTTGCAACTTTTCTCATTTTTTTTCTCCATCTTTTTGAAGATTTCCTCAAAACAATCTGGATTACACCTTCTTCATCTTCGTTAAGCTTTGTTAAAACATTGGTTAGGGTTGCCAAAGGATCTACTTCAAAAAGGGAATAAGTCTTTATCGGTAAATAACTTGCCTTGTCTAAAGACAAGTAAGAAGCTGCTGCTATCTCGTCTGGAGCAAAAATATTAAAATCTTTTATCTTTTCAATCTGGGCATCGGGATAAACTCCGTTTATCTGCTTTTCTATAAAATCACTATATCCAGCTGGGGAAGAAATATAAAAATTAATTTCTTTTTTAACTTTTGCAATTTCTAAACAAATCCAAGCTCGCGGTTCAAAAACACCCCCCTTTTTAAGACCGGTTAACGCAGTAAAAAAATCTTCCATTAAAGCTATCCACTGCTTTTCTTGTTTTTGAGATTCTTGAACCTCTTGGGGAGTCTTTTGCGGTAGGCTTACGGAAAATAAAACATAATCTAATGATCTTTTCTGGACTCTTCTTTTCCTTATCTTTTTCCCAAACAAAAACAGAAAAAATAAAACCACTAGAATACTAATACTTATTAAAAAAACTAAAAGAAAATTATTCATGTTGTATAATTCTAAGGCTTTAAATAATAAATTTCAAACTTCAAAACTATTTAAATAACCTATAATACAAAATTCCAAAATATTCATGAAAAGCAAGGTTTGATTTTCTTAAATTGTGTGGCTGAGGAATAAAATCTAAAAGAACAAAATCGCCTCCCATTTGATAATCTGCTGGCACAGGAATCGGATTTAAACCCGCCTTTCTGAATGTTTCAACTGCTCTTGGCAGATGGTAAGCAGAGGTTACTAGCATAAACTCTTTTTCGCCTATTGTCTTTTCTAACTCTTCTGCGTGTTCAAAAGTATCAGCAGAAAAAAGTTCAAAAGAAACTTTTTCCTTTGGAACGCCATATAGTTCTAAAAAACTTGCTCCAAATAAAGCTTCTTTTGAATATTTATTAATAGGACTAGTGCCAGAAACTATAATATGGGGTTTGTCTTCTTTAATAGAATATATTTTAAAAGCCTCGTTCAATCTAAAAAGAGTACTATCTCCAAAAACACTAGGTAGGGATAAGTTTTTGTTTTTAACTCCACCAGATAATACAACAATTATATTTGTTTTTTCTATTTCTTCGTGAGAAGGATAATTATATTGTCTTTCAAGCGGCATTAAAATTAAATTAGAAACAGGAGTAATAGAAAAAAAATAGTAAAATGAAATACTTATAATTAATAATACAAGGCCAGGTTTTTTCTTTTTTGCAAAAATCAAAATTAGTCCTGTTATAAATAACACAAATATAAAAACACTTGGCAGTATAAAGGCTTGCAAAAACTCTATAAAAATCATAAATGAATTATTTTTTGCCTCTGATCTTTAAAACAAAATAAGCAATAACACCACCAAAAAGAGCAGTAATAAGCTGCGGCCAATTCATCATTAAAGCAACATTCTTTGCAAGTTCTTTTTTTAGTAATAGTCCAATTACAAGTGAGCTTGTGCTGAATAAAAATAAAAATTTCAGCAAAGAAGCTAATGTGACGCCTAACCAAAAATTTTTCTTTTTAAGATAATAAAAAACTAATATCAAAATGGTGTTTCCTATCATTATAAAAGGAATCATTGGCGCAAGAGGTGCTGGTAAAAGTCCAGTTGCTAATGCTACCAAGCTCGGCAAAAGACCAATTAAAATTGCAATATGTGGTGAGAATAAAAATGTTGCTAAAAATAGAGTTGCATTCACAATTGGTCCTGTAATTGCCTGTGAATGGATTAGGGCTGGCAACAAAACAGCAATACCAAGTAATGTTGAAAAAACAGCAAATTTTTTAATTGTTTCTGTCCTATTAATAATTAATTCCTTTGTAATTTTCATAAAAAATTTTAAACAAAATATTACGACCTTTTAGTTTTCTCTTTTTTTTCTTGAAAATTTTGTATGACAAATGTGGTGAACTCTTTCTTCCTTATTTAAGTATCCTTGATAGATTTCTTTTACGATTGGATTTTCATGAGCCATTCTTAACTTTGCTTCATTATCAACTTTATAAAGCCCTTCCGCTCTTTTTTTTCTTATTTCAGGCGAAGTTGGCAAGGGCTGCCCCCCTCCCCCGATACAACCGCCAGGACATGCCATAATTTCAATATAATGATAAAGAGAAGGATTTTCTTTTAGCTCTTCTAAAATTTTTTTTGCATTTAAAAGTCCATTTACTACAGCAAGCCTTATTTTTTTATCATCAATATTAACCTCTCCTCTTTTTACTCCCCGCATACCTCTTGCTTCTTTAAATTCAATCTTACAAGATTTTTTGCCAAAAATATCAACTATCGCTGTCCTTAAAGCTGACTCCATAACGCCACCAGAAGCTCCATAAATAACGCCTGCTCCAGAAGCTAAGCCCAAAGGATTGTCAAGTTTTTCTGGTTTTATATTTTTAAGATTAATTTTCTTTTCTTTAAAAAGTCTTGCTAATTCCCTAGTTGTTAAAACAAAGTCCACAGGATAAAGACCATTTATTTTTAGTTCCTCTCTTTTAACTTCATACTTTTTTGCAGTACATGGCATAATAGAAACAACTATTATATTCTTGGGATCAATTTTTTCCTTTTCTGCAAAATAAGTTTTTATCAACCCTCCTAAAATAATATGAGGCGATCTTACAGTTGTTAAATTCGGAATAAATTCTGGATAATAAAATTCAACAAACTTCACCCAGGCAGGGCAACAAGAAGTCATCATCGGTAAAATTTCTTGATTTTTTATTCTTTCTGTTAGTTCTTTTGCTTCTTCAACTGTTGTAATGTCGGCGCCGACAGAAACATCAAAAACCTTATTAAAACCTAATTTTCTTAAGCCCGCTGCTATTTTTTCAGTAATTGGCTTACCATAAGGCAAACCAAATTCCTCTCCAATGCTTGTTCTTATAGAGGGAGCAATTTGTACTACAACTACCTTATCTTCTGCTTTAAGAGGGTCTTCGATTTGCTCAAATTCCCCAGTACTTTCAATCGCCCCTACTGGACAATGAACAATACATTGTCCGCAATAAACGCAATCTTTATTTTGATCTTTTGAAGTTGTAATTTGAAAGAAACCATCTTTCTCTTCTGTTTCTAAAAATCCAACACCTTGCTTTTTGCACATTTCAACACAATTCTTACAATCCATGCACTTTGTCCAGTCAAATTCAATTGGTCCTGCAACTTCTATCGGAAATTTTGATTTTCTGTCTTTAAATTTTGTGATTTTAATTTTATATTCCTTTGCCAACTCTAAAAGATTACAATTATTTTCCCAAACGCAATCAGAACATTCTTCTCTATGCTGAGTAAATATCAGCTCTAAATTAATTTTTCTTGCTTTTTTAATCTCAAAAGAATCAGTAATAATTTCCATTCCTTCTTTAGCCTTTGTGGAACAAGATGTATGAAGGCCTTTAAATCCCTTAATTCCTACAAGACACATTCTGCAGTTTGCTTTAATTTTAAGATCAGGATGATAACAAAGTGCGGGAATATTAATTCCGTTTCTTTTTGCTACTTCAAGAATAGTCTCCCCTTCCTTAGCTCTTAATCTCTTATTATCAATAATTATTTCTATCTCTTTTGCCATATTAAATATTTAAAATTTTATCTGAAAAAGTTTTCAAAACTTGTGAAACTCCCTTACCAAGGCCACAAAAACTAGTTTTTTCTAAAGTAAAAATTATATCCTTTAAAATATTCTTATCAATTTTATTTATCTCAAGCATTTCATAAATTCTATACAAACCCTCACGACAAGGAACGCATTTATCGCAATTTTCTTTCATAAAAAAAGAAATCCATTCTTTCATTAATGCATAAAAGTCTGTTTCTTCTTTATTGTAAATAATAATCCCTCCATTGCCACAAGCTTTTTCTTTTAAATCTTCTTTTGCAAATATTTTGCCAGAAGCTCCACCACCAACTTGCAAGAAGAAATCAAACTTTGGAAAATTGTCTGTACTTTCTAAAACATGCGAAATAGACCAATCTATCGGGAGTTCAAAAACTTTTTGTCTTATTGGTTCTCTATTAATAACGCCCAAAGGAATAGCTGCCCACGCTATTGAATAAAATCTATTTTTCTCATAATCGTTTTCCGCAATTTTCGCAACATAATAAAAAGTTTCAACGTTATTAACAAGAGTTGGATAGCCAAAAAGTCCTTTTTGAGTTGGAAATGGAGGTTTTAATCTTGGCTCTTCCCTCCTACCCTCTATTGATTCGAGTAAAACACTCTCTTCTCCACAAAGATACCCTCCAGTTTTTTCAAAAACCTTAATTGGTAAACCATCTATTAAACTTTCTAATTTTTCTTTAAATTTTTTATAATAATCCTTTCTTAAATAAATATATCCCGAGCTATTCTCTGACATTGTTTCCATTGCCAGTTTTATGCCTTTAATTACCTCTTCTGGATAATTTTCCAATATAAAACCATCCTTATAAACGCCCGGTTCACTTTCTGAGGCATTACAAATAACAAATTTCTTATCTGCTATTTCATCTTTTACCATTTTCCATTTAAGAGCTGTTGGAAAATCAGCCCCGCCCCTTCCTTTTGTTTCTAATTCTTCTAATTTTTTAATTATGTCCATAATTTTTACAATTGGTAGGATTATTTTACCATTTTTATTGTACTTCTGCCAAACAAAAAACTACCCAAGTCTTTATTTTAAAATTTCAATTCTTTAAAAAAGAGTTCATGTCAAGCCCGCTTTTGCTTACTTTAAAAATATCACCATGCCCTGGACAAACATTTATTCCTGCCTTTAAAAATTTTGATATCTTATTAAGTGATTTTTTTATTTCTTTCTCATTTCCCCCCAGAAGGTCTGTTCTGCCAATACCATCTGCAAATAATAAATCTCCCGTAAATAAAAAACCGTTGCCAAAAAGGGAAAGACTTCCTTTTGTATGGCCTGGTGTATCTATAACCAAAAAGGAAACATCGCCGAATTTTATCTTATCCCCTCCTTTTAAAAATTTATCAGGATGAAAACTTATAAAATCTTTTTCTTTTTCGTGTATTAAAATTTTAGCCCCTGTTTTTCTTTTTAATGATTTGTTCTCTAAAATATGATCTGGATGAAAATGAGTATTTACAATATATCTCACTTTTATATTTTCTTTTTTAATCTCTTTAAAAATATTCTCTACTTCCCCGTCAGGATCAATAACCATTGCTTCGTTCCTAGAAGATAATAAATAACAGTTCGTGAGTAACGGTCCTACTATTAATATTTTAATTTTAAAATCTTTATTATTCTCCATTTTTTAAACTCTCTCTGAAAAATTTAGGCCAGAAAGAGTAAAATTATAAACCTTTTACCTTGACTCGGTTGGTCCAGTCTCGATAGTGGGAGTAAATTCCGGAACATTAATCGTAGGCGTTGTATTATTAATAAAATTTTCTGATTCTCTTTTTTCTTTATTTAAAAAATAGAAAAAAATCAGAAAAATAATAGAAATCAAAAATAGAACCAAAAAAATAATCGGTTTTTGATTCATACATCAAAATCTTCTATTTTAACTTTTGCCCTTCTCTTTTTTCTCTCAGATATTTCTCTCTTCTCTTTCAATCGTTTTTCAATTAAACTCCTTTTTGGCTTTATTTTTTTTCTTTCTTTTTCTAGCTTTAAGGCTTCATTTATCAAACTATGAAGTCTTTCAATTACAATTTCTTTATTTCTTGATTGCGATCTTGTTTCTTCTGATTCAAGAACAAAATCTCCTTCTTTTGTAATTTTATTTGGATATTTCTTAATAATCTTCTCTCTCTGGTCTTCGTTTAGAAGCTTGCTCTTATTAACGGCCCAACGAATTCTTACGCCAGTTGAAACTTTATTTACATTTTGCCCTCCAGGACCAGAAGATCGAAAAAAATCAAAAACCATCTCTTCTTCGGGAATTTCAATTTTAAATTTTGCTTCTTCTGCCATTTTTATCAGACTGGCTTAATATTTTAATAACGCACTTATCTTTCTGCCTCCTTTCTATTTTCTGTATAAGCGCAATGCTCACAAGTTGGGGAAGAATCTGGAATTTCGCTTGCCATCAAACATTTCTTAGCATCTATCAGAGTTCTTTCGATCCAGAAATCATTTCCCTTATAACTTATAATTGTTGATTTAAATTCAAGCTTTCCGTCAAACTTAGATCTGTTTTTTGTAGCATTGGCAAAAACAAAATATCCAATATTAGATACTTTAAAGCCCTTTTGTCTAAAAATCCACTGATAAACTTCCATCTGTTTTTTGTAGCCCTCCTTATATTCATCATCAAGAGAAATCTCTTTTTTTGTGCTTGTTGATTTATAATCGACAATAAACAATTCTTCTTTTTCATTTGCCCAAATATCATCAACAATACCACAAACTTCAAAATTAGTTTTTTCGTGCAAAACGCAAGCTCCAATATATTTATAAAAATCATCCCTCCATTCGGGTAAGTCCGGATGATTATATGGAACTGCGTCAATTCCATATTTTTTCATAAGCTCGTGCGACTCTCCTTTTTTACGCAGGAGATCAAATTCTTTTTTCAACAAGCAATCAACGGCAGAGTTTAAAGAAAAGGCCGGCATGCCAGGCCTTTTAACGCCTAATTTCCTATCTAAATAAAAACATCTTGGGCATTCCAAAAAAAGATCTATCTTTGTACGACTTAATCTAAAAGGCTCTTTTGACGTGGAATCAAAAAGATTCCACCCCCTATTGTTAAAAGACATAATTATAATAAATTATTTATTTTTCTGAAGTTCCACTATTTGCTCTTCAAGTTTATTAATGGTTTTTTCTTGCTCGCCCCAAGCGCTCCTAAAACCAGTAAAAACTGAAGTTCCGGCTATAATAACCACTATTAATATTATTACAAGTCCTATTTTATTTTCTATTTCACTTCTCATTTTTCTAATTTTTTTAAAAAACGACCTTTAAAATCCCATGCCTGGCATCTGCTGCATTCTCTGGGCCATTTTAATTTTCATTTTATTCATTGCTTCATTAATACAGTCCTTTAAAATCTTTTCTTGTTCTTCTTTTTGCAACTCCGAGTTTAAAACAATTTCTTCAATCTCCATTTTGCCGTTAATTACAACTTTAGTCCCCTGTTTTTCAACCTCTACCATTTCTTTTGCAAGCTCATCTTGCATCTTTTTAAGCTCTTTTAATTGTTTTAGTTTATCTAACATAAATTTTAATTTATTTTAAAATTTTTAAACCTTTCTATTAATTTATCACCTTCTTCAAAGATTTTTTGACACTGGTTAATGTAGTTTATAATTCCTTTATTTTCTTTCTTTTGAAGTTCTTTTTCAATATTATTTCTTATCTCGTTCATGCATTTATTTTTATCTTTTACCGAAATTAATTCACCTTCTTTATTTTCAAAATTCCAATCACCGGATTTCACTTTACGATTCTGTTGTTTATTTTTTTTATCTTTTTCTTTGTCTTTAACATTTTTAATTGTCGCGACTTTCACAGTGCCATTTTTATATCCACCCTCATATATTAAGCGAAAAAAACTTATCTCTACCTTCTCGTCGCCTATCAATAAACCTACTCTAATTTTTTCTATAGGTTCACCAATTTCATCTTTTAGATCTTCGTTTTCGCTTATTTTACTTCTTACGATTTTAACAATTTGATCGTAATTGTTTTTATCGTTTTTTAAACGCTGTCCTTTAGACAATGCACCATAATGAAATCTATTAATTTTCTTTTTAATCTTCCTAAAAATAGGATCATAAGTAAGGTAAGCGTATTTCTTATCAATTTCATCTTGCCAATCCCATTTATCAACAAAACATTCTTCCTGAATTTTATTTTTTATTCTTTCTATATCCGTCCATAAAGGGAATATTACCTCTTTCGAGAATTCTCTCTTCCTCTCGCCCCTTTTGAGCAAAATATCCCCCTCTATAGCAATAAAAGCTGCCAAAGCTGTAGCAAAAGTACCAATTGCACCAATGGCTTGCCAATTAAGATTTTTAAAAATTCCGCACATTATTATTCCAACTAATTATATTATCCTTTGTTTTAAATTTTCCTTTAATAAATTTTTCAATTACCCAAATATTTGTCCTTAAGTGCTCTGTGACTTTTGATGTTTTTATTTTAGCGGATTTTGTAAAAAGCGCAATGTAAGGCAAAATCTGATCGGAAAGATGAGAATCTAAAGTATTTTCCCCTTTTGTTTCCTCTAAAAATTCCATTGCTGCTTCTTTACCAACTTCTTCGCTACTTTTTTCTGGCTTTCCTAAAATACTTGTTCCGATAAAGGTATTTTCAAATTGGCCGACAATAGTCACCTGGCTCCCAGCTAAAGGAGAATCATAGTATTCAATCTTTGTTTCAATTGGCAAATGGGCTTTTTTATAAAACAAAGGGGTCTGGTGCGTTCCACTCAACTGTCTCTCTGCGACTTTTTTTTCTTTTAAAATTTCAGAAGCTCCTGAAATTATTAATATTTTTTTTAACTCTCCTCTTTTTGTTAAATTAAATTCTTTTACTTTTTGAGAAAAGTTAATTGGAGAAATATAATTTTCAACTTCAGCTTCTCCCTTAGGATAAAAACCACGCCTTGATATTTCAACTTCAAGTTTGCCATTATTATTGCCAGGTAAAGAAGATATTATTTTCTCGAGCATTGGCAAAAAAACATAACGAAAATAATCAATTTTAGGAGAAAAAAATGTATCAGTCGCCCCGCCCTTGAACTTAATTTTAATCTTCTTGCCGGATAATAAAGCCGGTAAGAGAAGCATTTGCAAAATTAAGGTAATACTTGCTGCGGTTTCAATTTTAATCTCAATATCTGTTCTGAATATTTCATTTGGTTCAAAAATTATTTCTCCAGACCCAATTTCGTCTCCTTCTAATTTTGCATTATAAAGTTCGGAAAGCGCCTGAATACCAACTAAATGCTGTAATGCGAGCCCGGGATTTTCACGATTTTTTCTAATATTAAAAATAAAACAAGGTTTCTTTAAAACTACTGATAGCGAAAGAGCTGTTCTTAAAATTTGCCCTCCCCCTTCACCATAAGAACCATCGATTTCAACAAAATTAGAATTTTGAATCATAAAAAGTATAAATTAGGCTTTATTCGTTATTCTTAATTCATAATTCGACTAATAATGAATTTCAAACTCCTCAAACTCTTCTTTATATTCTTCCCATTTGAATTCTTGATTATTAACGCTCGCATTCTCTGGTCCTTCTCTCATCCATTCAACCATTTTTTCAACCCTATCTTTATCTCCCTCAAAAACTGCCTCTACCCTGCCATCTGGAAGATTTCTTACAAAGCCAAAAACTCCAATCTTCTTGGCTCTTTTTAGAGTATTTTGACGAAAGAAAACGCCCTGAACAAAACCATTTACAAAAATATGAGCCCTTACTTTTTCTGCCATAATTATTTAATTTTACAAAAAATCCGTCCATAAAAAAAGCAGAAGCGCGATTTCGCATCGCGCTTCACTTGAACTCCTCCTTAAAACAGATTCAACTGAGGATCTGGGGGTGACTTCTCTTCGGGAATCAACTCTAGCTGATTCTGCCAACGCCTTGGTGGGTCCTTTTTGAATATGGGTTCGGGATCCTTAACCTCAAGTGTGCAGTTTTCGTCGTTGACAAAAATCTCTGCTTTATAGTCGCGACGAATTTTTGCACTAACCTGATGAAAAACAGACCGCCTTAAGCTGGCATGCTCTTCTGCACCCGACCCCAGAGCCAGTGCTTGTTTTTGACTAACAAGCACTTCAATGGGATTCTTTACGCCCTTAACTCTTGCCACGACTACTATTTCGCGGTCTGAAGGCATAAATCCCAAGAGGTCAAGCCCACAGCTCGGACAGTAAATCGTGGGGTTTGTGCTCGTAAGGTCCTGACCACAAGATGGACAAGACTCAAGTCTTGTTTTCTTTTTCTTTCTTTTCTTATTCTCCAAAACAACCACCTCTTTTCCTGTCGGAAGAACTAGTTTTTAAATAACCGAATTATATTATACAATATATTATAAAAATAAGCAACCCGCAGCTACTTAAATTCACTGCGGGGCTATCTTCTTTGCCTCCTCCGAGACGCTCTTAGTCCAAAGTGCTTATATGCTTCTCTTCTTGCTTCTTCAATTTCCTCTTCATAAGGAAATTCCCTAATGTTTTTTATCTTGCATTCCCTATTTAAGAATATTTTATATATCTGGACCTCAGAGCCGTTTTTTCGAAAGTAAAACTGAAGACGTCCTATCTTTTTTGAAAAAAGATCTTCCTCCATTTTCTGCCTCCTTGTAATAGAAGAAATACCTTTATCCTTTATTCTAACTTTAATATTATTTTAAAGAAAAAGTAAAGAGTTATCCATACTTTGGGTAGCAGCATTTTTTATATTTTTTACCAGAACCGCAAGGACAAGGATCGTTTCTTCCAGCTTTCTTAGAAAATACTTCTGGCTTTTCCTCTTTTCTTTCTTGCGTCTTGGCAAGCAAATTTATTTTTGGTTTTTTTTCTGCTAATTCTTGTTGCTGAGGTTCTTTTACAATGCTTACTTTAAATATAGTGTCTGTAATTTTTTGTTCAAAAATATCAAAAAGACTCTGAAATAGTTTAGATCCTTCGATTCTGTAAACTACTAAAGGATCTTGCTGGCCATAGGCGCGAAGTTTTACGCTGTCTCTTAATGACTCCATGGTTTCTAAATGTTCCATCCATAAAATATCTATTGTTCTCAACTCAAGAACTTTTACGACTTTTGAAAATTCGTCTCCAAGTTCTTTCTTTTTTTCTTCAAGCATCTTTCTCGCAAAATCTAAAAAATATTCTTTAATTTCTTCTTTCTTTTTTGCATTTTCTATTTTTTCTTTAAAATTATCAGACGACGGAAAAATACTATTCATTTCCTCTAAAATTTCCTTTCTGCCCCAATCTTTCACGACTTCTTTCCTTGTATGAAAGTTAATAATTTTTTCAATTCGATTTTTAACAATTTCAAAAATGTTTTTCTCCTGATTTTTATCGCTTGTCTCTAAGATTTTATCTCGTTCTTTGTAAATTTTTACTCTTTGCTTGTTTAAAACGTCGTCATAATCTAAAAGGTGTTTTCTTGCGTCAAAGTTAAAACCCTCAACCCTTGCCTGAGCTGACTCAATA
>JAQUPA010000009.1 GCA_028716825.1 Candidatus Paceibacterota bacterium | reverse complement strand
AAAAATGGTAAATATATTCCTCATTTTGAATAAATTTTAGTATAAAAAATTTCAAAGTCGATTTTAAATAAATAAATTCTTATGGCAAAACAAAAAAAAGATCCGTATAAAAAAGCAGTAAAAGATGTTGGGAAAGTCTTCTCTGAATTAGGAGATGCGTTGGGTGAAGTTTTTGACGACCCAAAATTAAAAAGAGAAGCAAAGAAATTTGGAAAAAGTGCAGTTGATTCTGTAAAAAGTTTTGGCGAGAGATTTAAAGATAAAGACGTTAAAGAGAAATTTAATAAAGCTGGAAAGGCAGCTCAGAAATTTGGCAGACAAATGGGAAAAGTAGGAAGAGATGTTAAAAAGAAAGTGAGAAAGAAGGTAAAAAAAGTAAAAAAATAATCTTTCTTAGAATATTGTTTCGGAGTGCCGAGAATCGAACTCGGACCGCACCCTCCCGAAGGGTGTATACTACCATTATACTACACTCCGTTAGAAATTTTATTTACCAAAAAGAATTTTATTCTGTTTCTAAGGTATCTTTTACCCATTCCTGATTTTAAATATTTTTCTCTAGCTTTTGCATCTTTCTCATTTAAAGATGCTTCGTAATATAAAAGCTTAAATGGTCCTCTTTTTTTTGTTGATAAATTTCTGCCCTTATTGTGTTCCGATATTCTTTTTTCTAGGTTTTTAGTATATCCCGTATACCATTTGTCATCTTTTAGGCTTTTTAATAGATATACATAATACATAAATTTCTAACGGAGTACACTCCGTTAAGGAGTTTTCTGTCTTTTTTTCTCCCAGGAAGGCTTTGGACGACAAAGCTTTTTCTTATTTTTTTTATCTTTTAGCAACATTTCAGTTACTCTTTCAAGAAGTAATGTATTTTGAGATCCTTTAATCAAAATAACATCATCTTTTTCGATTTTCTTTAAAATAAATTCTTTTGCGTCAGTAAAGGTGTTAAAGGCTTTATAATCTTTACCATTTTTTTTAAGAATTGGCGCTGTGTACTTTTTCATCAAAGGGCCTATTAATATTGTGAAATCAACGGTTTCTTTTATTCTTTCTGCTATTCTTTCGTGTTCTATTTTTGATATTTTCCCAAGTTCTCTCATATCCCCAAGTATAGCAACCCTTTTTTTATCTCTTGCTACTATTTTAAGAAAATCAAGCGCATCAAGTACTGCAATTGGTTGAGCATTATAAGTTGAATCTATAAGCATTGTATTTTTTATTCCTTCAAAAATACTTAATCTTCCGCCTGGTAGGGTAAATTTCTTTTCAATTGTTTTTATGGCGTTTTCAGTTTTAATTCCACAAGCGTTAGAAAGAGCTATTGCAAGTAGAATTGTGTAAATATAAGCATAACTTAAAGGCCTTTTTATATTTAAATAATAAGTTTTATTTTTATTTATTATTTCAAGCTTAAGTCTTTTAAAGTCCATTTCTATTTTTTTTACATAAAAGTCAGTTTTTTCATCTTTAAGAGACATTGTGATAACCTTTGCTTTTGTTTTTGATCTTAGTTTTGATATTCTTTCATCATCAATATTTAAAATAGCAGTTCCGTCCGCTGATAATTTTTTAATTAGTGTTGATTCTTCTTTTTCGATTAACTCCAAAACTGCTTTTTCGTAATTCTTTGAGTCTTTTTTTACAAAAGGATCGAAATTTTCACTATGTTCAATTGATATATTAGTTAAAGTTGCGAATCCGGGTTTTATAATTTTTAAAAGGTAAGATATGTCATTCGGTTCTTCTGTTGCCATTTCAACAATATAAAAATCATATTTTTGCCATTGAGTGAGGAGCTTTATTGGAATAAGGAGTATTATTCGGGCCCAATCAAATAAAGAGTAATCTTTTGGGGGAAGATTTAAAATAGAGAGCGGAACGCCGGTCTCTGTATTAAGACCTTGGCTTGCTTTTACCCTGAATTTTTCTTTCAGGACAGTTTCTAATATTTTGCACAAAGAGCTTTTACCTGCGCTTCCGCCAATACCAATTATCTTTGGTTTTGATTTTGCCAATTGTATTTTAGCTGCTACTCTTAAATACCAAAGGAAAATTTTTGATGAGAATTGTTCCATCTTTATTAATTATTATAAAATTTAAAATCTTTTTTAAAAATGCGATGGGGGACTAGAAGTCCCCCGGCATGGTTTTTTTTCTCTTGGTAGTGGCCTTTATCTTCTGTGCTTGTTTCATTTTTCGTTTCTTTTTTCGGCCATTTAATACTGTATCTCTTTCGTTACCTCCGTTTTTTGCCACCAAATCACCTCCTTTTGGATCTTTAAATAATTATAAGAGAGTTGTCGTATTTTTTCAAATTTTTATGAATTTTCAGGAACCCTTATATTTACTTGCTTGACAAAGATATTGGTGTTACAATATTATAATAAAAGCAAAGAAAGGTCGAAAAGTATTTTTAGAAACTAAACAGAGTTACGTATTAAATTTTTTAATGCGAACTTAAAAAATTTATGTCAAAACAAGATATTGTTGAAAAAGTTGCTGAAAAGACTAAGCTTTCAAAAAATGAAGTTTCAGCAGTTTTAAATGAAGTTCTTGATGCAGTTACAGCTGGCATGAAGAGCGGCGAGGTCGTCTTAACGGGTTTTGGTACTTTCAAGACCTCAAAAAGAAAAGCAAGAGCAGGAAGGAATCCAAAAACTGGGGCAACAATTCAGATTCCCGCTATGACAGTTCCAAGATTTAAGGCAGGAAAAGCTCTAAAGGAAGCCGTAAGGTAATATATAAATAATTTTACCTAGGTAGACAAAAACCCCAGTCGGAAAAAGGCGGGGTTTTTGTTTGCTGTATTTTTTTATAAAATGATTAAATAATTGAAGTTTGCGCATTAAATTTTCACTTCGTTTAAATTTATGAAAATAGCAGTTTTAATGAGTGGAGGTATTGATTCTACTTTTGCTGCTCTTTATTTAAAGAAAAAAGGTTTTGATATTTTTGGCATAACCTTTCTTCATATTGGCAAGACAAAACAAAAAGAAGAAATAGATAAAGTAAAAAAAATAGCAAAAGAGCTTTCAATTCCTCATTATGTTTTTAAGATAAGAAATATATTTGAAAAAGAAATAATATCTGACTTTTGTGAAACTTACAAAAAGGGCGAAACACCAAATCCTTGCTCTTTTTGTAATAAGAAAATTAAATTTGGAGTTGTCCTAAAGAAAGCAGAAAATTATGGTGCAAAAAAAATTGCAACAGGGCATTATGTTTGTTTAAGAAAAGAAATCACCCATAGTCCTAAATTTCAGATTTTAAAAGCTAAAGACAAACAAAAAGACCAATCTTATTTTTTGTGGCAACTTACCCAAAAAGAACTTAAAAAAACAATTTTTCCCTTAGGTAGTTTTATAAAGAGAGATGTTTTTAAAGAAATAAAAAATTCAAATCTTTCAAAATTTTTTAAAAGAGAATCAAATAAAGAGAGAGGATATAGCGAAAGCCAGGGTATTTGTTTTTTAGAAGAAAAAAAACTCTCAGATTTTCTTAAAGAAAAATTGAAAAAAAATCCTGGTCCAATTTTAAATAAAGATGGAAAAGTATTAGGAAAACATGAAGGGGTTTATTTTTTCACAATAGGACAAAGGAATAAAATTAAAATAGGCGCAACAAGCCCTTCACAAAGACCGCTTTATGTAACAAAAATCGACAAGAAGAAAAATGCTATTTTTGTGGGCCACGAAGAGAATTTATATGGAAAAAATCTTATAGCAAAAGATGTTAATTGGGTCTTGGGCAAACCTCCAAATTTATCAACGAAAATTCAAGCTCAAATTCGTTATGGGCATAGGCCGATTCCTGCGATTATTAAAAAATTTTCTAAAAATAAAATCTATATAGAATTTAAAAAACCCCAACGAGCTATTACCATAGGTCAGAGCGTTGTTTTTTACAAAAGAGACCTTCTTTTGGGAGGAGGAATTATAAAAGAAATTATTAATTAGTATAATTTTGAGCGGGTAACGGGACTCGAACCCGTGTCACGGCCTTGGAAGGGCCGGGTAATGCCGCTATACGATACCCGCTTATTTAATTAAGTATTCCTTAATGTAAATTATTACAAATAATTTTTTAATTTTTCAACTATTTCCTTTGGACGGAATTTTGTTTTTATAAAATAATCTTTCGCGCCAAGCGATAACGCCCGTTCTATATCTTCTTTACCACTAAGATTGCTTAATGCTACGACAGATATATTGATATTTTTTTCTTTTATTCTTTTTAAAACTTCAAAGCCATCAATATTAGGCAATAGAAGGTCTAATACTAGTAAATCAAATTCTTCGCCGTGATCGTTTATTTTTGAAAGACATTCTGCGCCATCTTTTGCATAAGCCACTTCAAAGCCTTCCTTTTTAAGATATGTTATATAAATATCAGCGATAAAAGGATCGTCTTCTACTAACAATATTTTTTTCTTTTTTACATCCTCCTCCATCATTTTAGCATTTTTGTTCGCTATTGGTATATTCTAAACGAAATTTGTTCAAAATAAAACCTCCTTAAAGAGGTTAAATATAGACAGCAAACCGAAAAACCAATATTGATTAAAATATTATTGCTAAAGTTTATAATTCTCTCTTTCCTTAAATTCTTGTTGTTTACCAACATTCCATTGCTGGACTGGTCTTAAATATCCTACGATTCTTGAATATACTTCACAGTTTTTGTAATTTGTTAGAGCCGAATTTTTCTTAAAGCAGTTATTACACTTAAAGACCTCTATATTTTTATCACCATCTTTATATAAAAGAATAACGCCATTTTTTATTTCTTTATTTTCTATTATTATTTCTTCTTGGCAGTCGTGGCATTTAGCCATTTTTTTATTTTCCATAAAGTTAATATTTTTATTTTTGACCTTTTTATTATGCAACTTTCGGGGTACTGAGATTCGAACTCAGACTAAATCCTCCCAAAGGACTCGTGCTAGCCGTTACACTATACCCCGGACATGAATTACAAATAGCAAAAAACTAATAGTAAATAAAACCTAACGTTAATTTCTACTCTCTACCTTCTGTTTATTCTTTGTTATAATACCAAAAAATTATGACTTTTTCAAAAGTGTTTTTTTATTTTTGCATTGCTTTTTTATTTGGGACATTTTTAGCATCGTTTTTTACTCCAAATTTTATTTTTTATCTTCTGTTTTTAGTTACAGGATTTATAATTTTTATTGTTTTTTATAAAAGGAAACTTGCGATAATTGGACTTTGTTTGTTAGTCTTTTTATTTGGTGCTTTTTGGCAAGAAAAATTTGAGTCAGAAATTTTTCCAACAGAAAAAGATATTCATTATTATAATAACAAAGGTAAGTTTTCTGTTGAGGGTATTATTTTAAAAGAGTTGCAAAATAAAGAAAAAAGTATTGAAGCTACGATTAAAGTTGAAAGGGTGGGGGAAAAAGTTGTGAAGGGTAATTTATTAGCTTTCTTGGAAGTAGGGAGTAAAGTAAAATATGGAGATAAAATTTTATTAAAGGAGGAAATTAAAGAGCCAGAAAATTTTACGCCTGAATTTAATTATAAAGAATATCTTAGAGGAAAGAGAATCTATTCTTTGATGTTTTATCCTGAAATTAAAGTTTTATCTTCTAATCATGGAAATTCGGTTTTATCCATCATTTTTTTATTTAAAGAACAATTAAAAGAAAGGGCGAAAATTTTACCAACTCCAGAAGGAGCAATTTTATCTGCAATTACTTTAGGAGACAAAAGCAGGCTTTCTGATAATTTTAAAGAAAAGCTTTCGGTCTCTGGTCTTTCCCATATTGTGGCAATCTCTGGAATGCATATTATGATTATTTTAGGAATTTTTCTTTTCTTTTTTCTTTTTTTAGGATTTTGGAGGCGAGAGGCTACGATTTTTTCTTTAATTCTTTTATTTTTTTACATTCTACTAATTGGGATGTCGTCTTCTGCAATAAGAGCTGGAATTATGGGTATTTTTTTATATATTGGTTGGGCGATAGGTCGACTTTCTCGGTCTGTTCGTTCGATTGTTTTTGCTGCCACTGCAATGGTTATTTTAAATCCTTTGATTTTAGCAAGAGACGTTGGTTTTCAGTTATCTTTTCTTGCGGCTCTTGGAATAATTTTTCTTTTACCAATTTTTGAGAAATGGTTAAAGGCAGAAAATTCAGAAATTAAAAAGCTAATTTGTTTAACTTTAGCAGCCCAAGTTCTTTGTCTCCCGGTTTTAATTTTTAATTTTGGTAAGATTCCGGTTTTAGCACCAATTTCAAATATTTTAGTTGTACCGTTTTTACCAACGTTACTTATAAGTGGATTTTTATTTTTAACCCTGGCGTTGTTTTCCCCTTATCTTGCAATTTATTTGTCTTTTGTTTTAAAAATTATTTTCTCTTTCGTTGTTTTTGTTGTAAATTTTATATCTTCTTTGCCAGTTGCCACCATTTCTTTTAAAATCCCCATTGTTTTTATCTTGGTTTTTTATTTTATTATTGGAACTTTGTTGTTTCGGAAAAAGCGAAAAATACTTCAACTTTATTAAAAAAAATTTGAACATGCAGATTAAAGTTAAAATTGGAATAGTTTTTTTGATTTTAATTGGAATTGCCAATTTTTGTTTATGGCAATTTATTTTAAATTACAAACAAGTAAGTGAATCAATTGTTGAGGTTAATTTTTTTGATGTTGGAGAGGGAGATTCTATTTTAATTGAGATGCCAAACTCAAACCAAATTATAATTGATGGAGGGTTATCGCAGGACGTTGTTTCGAAAATTGCAAAAGAGATGCCTTTTTTTGACAGAAAAATTGAAATGATAATTTTAACCCATCCCGACAAAGATCATGTCACAGGACTTTTCGAAGTTTTCGACGTTTTTGAAGTTGAGAAGGTTTTGATGCCAGAAATTAAAGGAAAAGAAGAGAAAAAAGAATTGTATGTTAACTTTAAAGAAGCAGTAAGAGAAGAAGGGAGTAAAATTATATTTGCAAAGCAGGGGCAGAAAATTTCTTTTCCGGGCGAAGTTTATTTTTTGATTTTTTGGCCCGCTAAAGACTTTTTTAGTAGCGACATAAATGATTTTTCTATTGTTGGGAAATTAATTTTTGAAGAAACCAGCTTTCTTTTTACTGGAGATATATCAGATAAAATTGAAGAAAAATTAATTTTAGATAATTTTTTGCTGAAGAGTGATATCTTAAAGGTGGCACATCACGGGAGTAAATATTCTACTTCTGATAAATTTTTGGCAGAAATTATACCAGGGGTAGCTGTAATTTCAGTCGGTAAAAATAGCTATGGTCATCCAACAAGGGAGGTGTTGGAAAGATTAGAAAAATATGATATAAAAACGCTTAGGACGGATAAAAATAAAGACATAAAAATAATTTCAAACGGTAAAAATTATGGATTCTCCGATTTTTAAAACAAGAATAGAAGGCATTGACAGAAAATTTAATTTGACAAATCCAAAAGAGCAAGAAGAATATTTTGAATTGAAAGTGGGGAAAGAAATAAAACAATTAAGGGAATTTTTTAAAGAAAATACGTTTATTGCTTATTTACTTGGTAAGAAAAATTCAGGTAAAGGTACTTATGCAAAGATGTTTTCTGAAATTGTTATGCCAGAGAGGATAGATCATTTTTCAATTGGAGATATGATAAGAGGGATAGATAAAGAATTAGCAGATAAAGAAAAAAAAGAAGAATTAATTAAGTTTTTGGAAAAAAATTATCGAGGACAGTTTTCTTTAGAGGAAATTATATCTTCCCTTGAGGGAAGAAGCACAAAAATTCTCCTACCAACAGAGCTTATTTTAGCTTTGGTTAAGAGAGAGATAAGGAAGAGAGAGAAAAAATCTCTTTTTATAGATGGATTTCCGAGAGACTTAAATCAAGTTAATCTTTCTTTGTTTTTTAGGGACCTAGTAGGATACAGAGACGATCCGGACGTTTTTATTTTAATTGATGTTCCAGAAAAAGTTATTGATGAAAGAATTAAATGGAGGAGAGTTTGCCCTATTTGTCAAACTTCAAGAAATTTAAAACTATTAGTGACATCAAAAGTTGGTTTTGATGACGAAAAAAAAGAATTTTATATAGGATGTGATAATCCAAATTGTAATGGCGAAAAAATGGTTCTAAAAGAGGGTGATGAAGCTGGAATTGAACCGATAAAAGAAAGACTAAAGTTAGACCAAGAACTTATGGAACATGCTTTTTCTCTTCATGGAGTTCCAAAAGTCCTTTTAAGGAATTCGATTCCAGTTTCAAAAGCTAAAGAATATATTGATGATTATGAGATTACTCCTGAATATGTTTTTGAAAAAGATAATACAGAAAAAATAAAAATAAAAGAAAAACCCTGGACGTTTTTAGATGACAAAGGAGAAGAATCTTTTAGTTTGTTACCCCAGCCAGTTGTAGTTTCAATGATAAAACAACTAGCAAAAATTTTTTGCTAATCTAATGGAAATTAAAGATAACGAATTACATCGCGTTGTCCCCACTGCAATTATTTATAAAGACAATAGGTATCTCTTATTAAAACGTAGCCCCAAAAAGAAAGCTTATCCAAATAAATGGACTGTTCCTGGGGGCGGACTTGAAGTTGATGATTATATAAATACCAAAAAAACAACTTCTGATACTTGGTATTTTGCAATCGAAAAATCACTAAGAAGAGAAATAAAAGAAGAATCAAATCTTGAGGTTGGGAAGATAAAATATCTTTTAAATATGGCATTTATCAGGCCTGATGGCGTTCCTGTTGTGGTTTTAAGTTTTTTCGCTCCATATAAGTCAGGAGAAGTAAAATTAGATGAAGATAGCGTGGAATATACATGGGTTACTTACAAAGAAGCAAAAAATTATGATTTAATTGAGGGAATTTTAGAAGAAATAGAAATGGTAGATAAAATTTTAAATGGCTTAATCGAAGATGAAGCAGAGTATAGAAAAAAATAACCACACTATTTACAAAAAGCTTAAAGATTCCCAAATATAAAATCTATTGACAAGCACCTTTTTATTTTTAGATAATATTAATGGTCCTGGGACAGGAAAATTCCTGGACTATTTACAAAAAGCAGGGAATTCTAAATTTTGTAATATTCACTGGTTCGTCCAGGATATTACATTGCGAGTTCCCACCTGGGAAGTTAATTCTAGGATATTTTCCCTCTTGGGACCACAAAAGACGCTAAGGTGAAAGCGTTTTTTGTTTAAATAGAAACTTGAAATTTTTTTTAAAAAACATAAACTTAAAACTACAAAGAAAAGTCGTTTTTAAAATAATTATCAAGATTACTAAATTAAAAAAAACATGCCCAAAATAAATAAAGATCAATGCGTGGGTTGTGGAGCTTGTATTACGGAATGTCCAAATCAAGCGATTGAAATTAAAGAAGATGGCAAAGCAGAAATTAACCAAGAAAAATGTCAAAAATGTGGAAAATGTATAGAAGTTTGTTCTGTTGGAGCAATTGAAAAAACCGAAGAATAATTTTTAAATATATGGATCCGTTGATTTTAAATGATGAAAATTTTGGGGAATCAGTTTTAAAGAGTAAAAAGCCAGTAGTGGTTGATTTTTGGACTACCTGGTGTACTCCTTGCAAATTTTTATCCCCTATACTTGATAAAATCTTAAAAGAATTTGAGGGTAAATTAGTTTTTGCAAAAGTAGATATCGATGAAGCTCCCTTAACAGCAGATAATTACCAAGTGCAGCAAATTCCTACTGTAATGTTGTTTAAAGACGGAAAGCCAATTTCTTTTTTTATTGGCGTTCAGAAAGAAGAAGTAATTAAGCAATGGCTCGAGGAAAATATTTAATAAAAATATGAATGAAATTGAGAAATTAATTAAAGAATATGAAAAATATGCCAAAGAGAATGGTTTTAAATTAAATCCTAACAAAAAAATCGTGGAAAATATCGTTAAAAGTTTACTTTTGCGAGAGGGAAAATTCGGTCAGAAATATTGCCCTTGTCGTAGAGTGACTAACAATAAAGAAGAAGATAAGAAAATAATTTGTCCTTGTATTTATCATAAAGAAGAAATAAAAAAAGATGAACATTGTTACTGTAATTTATTTGTGAAATGAAAACCATAAAAATTACCAAAGATACAACTCTAAAAGATTTATTAGAAATAAAAGGCGCCAAAGAAGTATTATCAAAACACAATGTTCCTTGTATTACTTGTCCTTTCGCAAAAATGGAAATGGAAAAATTGCGTCTTCGAGATGTTTGCGAAAACTATAATATAAAAATTAAAGGGTTATTAGAAGATCTAAATAAAATAAAGAAATAACGAAATGTTTAAGAAAGCGATATTAACCTTGATTATTTTTTTATTTTTAGGAACTTTATTGTTTCCTTCTTTGAGTATAGCAAAGGAACCTCAATTGGAAGTTGATTTTTTTTATAGTAAGACTTGTCCTCATTGCGCAGTGGAAAAAGATTTTTTAGATAAGATTAAAAACAAGTATCCAGATGTAAAATTCAATTATTATATTTTTGAAGAGAACATAGAACTTTTGAATGACTTTTATAAAAAATATAATGTTCCGCAAAGCGATTGGGGAGCTGTGCCAGATACTTTTATTGGAGAGGACTATTTTATCGGTTTTGATAATGAAAATAATATTGGAAGCCAGATTGAAAGTTCTATTATAAGGCAAACCGAAAAATCAAAGCCAACTTCAAGTTCTAATACGCTTCAAAAAAGAATAAATTTGCCGATTATAGGAGAGATAAATCTCAAAAATTATTCTTTGCCAGCATTGGCTGTTATTTTGGGAGTTTTAGACGGTTTTAATGTTTGTTCTCTTGGTGCTCTTGTTTTAATTTTGGGCTTAGTTTTGGCTTTAAAGTCAAGAAAAAGAATTTTAATTTTAGGAGGCGCTTTTATTTTGACTACTTCGATTGTCTATGGTTTTTTAATAGTTCTTTGGTATAAGCTTTTTTCTGCCATTACTCCTTATATGAAGATAATGCAAATTATAATTAGTATTTTGGCATTTGGAGGAGGAATATATTTTTTAAGGCAGTTTTTAAGATCTAGAAAAACGGGCCCGACTTGTGAAATAGAAACTGGGCAAAAAATCGGTTCTAAATTTTCAAGACGCCTGAAGGAATCTCTTGAAAAATCAGAAAATATTTTTATAATTCTTGGCATCGTTCTTTTATTTGCATTTTTGATAACAATTGTTGAATTCCCATGTTCTGCGGCAGTGCCTCTTTTATTTGCTGGAATTTTAGCAGATTCTGCTTTGTCGTCACTTCAATATCTTTTTTATATTTCAATTTTTGTTTTCTTTTATATGCTGGACGAGTTGATTGTTTTTTTAATTGCTTTTTTTACTTTGCGTATTTGGATTTCGTCAAATAAAATTGTAAAATGGGTTTCCTTACTTGAAGCTATTATTCTCTTTTTAATAAGTTTTTATTATCTTTTTGGTCTTTAGGATGAAAAACAAAAAAAATAAAATAATTGGCATAATCTTTTCTCTTTTGGGAATTATAATTATTTCAACTCTCTTTTATTTAGTTCTAAATGAAAGAATATTTAACAAAGAAAATTTACTTCCTGGTCCTTTAACATCAAAAGAAGAAAAGAGCCAAGGGGTTCTTTCTAATGATAAAATTATAAAAATTACTAACGAATATCGTGGTAATGAAAATCTTTTACCTCTTGGAGAAAATGAGATACTTAACAAAGCAGCAATGGAAAGAGTTGAGGATATGTTTAAACAGCAGTATTTTGCGCATGTCTCTCCCGACGGAAAAGATATTTCAGATACTTTAGAACTTGTTCATTATGAATACGCTGTTTCCGGCGAGAATTTAGCCCTTGGTTATTTTGCAGATTCAAAAGATCTTGTTGATGCCTGGATGGCAAGTGAAGGACATAGAGCGAATATTTTAAATTCAAAATTTACAGAAATTGGAGTTGCGCACAAAATTGGACTATATGAAGGGAAAAAACAATATATAGCAGTACAGGTTTTTGGAAAGCCAATGGCGGATTGTTTTATGCCAGATGAAAATTTAAAAGAACAAATAAGCTTAGAAAAAAAAGAGGTGGCAGCGTTAGAGAAGAGGTTGGACAATTTAAAGGGAGAAATAAATTTACTTGAGGCAAAAATAGAAGAGAACAACAAAAAAAAGAAGGAACTGCAGTCGCTTCAAGCTCAACTTGAGGAAAAAGTAGATTATTATAATAATCTTGTGGGGCAGTTAAAAACAAAACAGGTCTCTCTTCAAAAGTTGATTATACAATATAACGATCAAGTAGACACATTTAATCAGTGTGTAAAAAACTAAAATGATTTGTTAAAATATTAAAATATGCTGGATATAAAATTTATTAGAGAAAACAAAGATTTAGTTAAAGAAGCCGTAAAATTAAAGGGCGTTAATCTTGATATTGATAAACTTTTAGATATAGATAAAGAAAAAAATAAATTTTTACAAGAAATAGAAAAAATAAGGAATGACAGGAATAAAAATGCCCACCTAATAGAAAATTTACAAAAAGAAAAAAAAGACTTCAAGAAATATATTAAAAAAGGAAAGGAAATAAAAGAAAATCTTTCAAAGATTGAAGAAAAATATAAAATAATTTCAGAAGAATACAAAAAATTAATACTTCTTGTTCCTAATATTCCGGCAAAAGATGCCCCCAAAGGAGGGGAAGAGGCGAATAAAGAAATTTATAAATCTGGGGACATCCCAAAATTTGATTTTAAGATAAAAGATCATATTCAAATTGGGAAAGATTTAGATTTAATTGATATTGAAAAAGGCGCTAAGACGTCGGGATTTCGTGGATATTATTTAAAAAACAAAGCGGTCTTTTTGCAATTTACCATTTTATGGTATGCTCTTAAAAAAGTTGTAGAAAAGGGCTATCAGCCTTTTTGGCCTCCAGCGCTTCTTCGCGAATTTGCTTTAATTGGCAGCGGACATTTTCCAGAGGGGAAAGAGGATATATACCAGATAGCAAATCCTGGTAAACTTGAATCGGGTCAGGAAGTTAAAGAGAAAATTTTTTTAGCAGGGACCTCAGAGCCTTCTCTTCTTACTTACTTTTCAGACAGAGTCTTTAAGGAAGAGGAATTGCCAGTTAAGGTTTGTGGAATCTCCCCTTGCTATAGATCAGAAGTTGGAAGTTATGGTAAAGACACTAAAGGACTTTACAGGGTACATGAGTTTATGAAAGTAGAAGAAGTTGTCTTTTGTAGAAACGACACAAAAGAATCAAATAAACATCTTGAAGAGATGCGATTGATTTCAGAAGAGATTTTAAAGGAGTTAAATTTGCCATATAGGATAGTTGAGATCGCAACAGGGGATATGGGAGTAGGCAAGCACAAGATGTATGATATTGAAACATGGATGCCATCGCGTCAAAGTTATGGCGAAACTCATTCAGCCTCTAATCTTACTGATTGGCAGTCACGGAGACTTAACATTAAATATAAAGAAAAGAAAGGCGATAAAAAATTTGTTCATGCACTAAACAATACTGTTATTGCCTCTCCTAGGATTTTAATTTCGATCCTCGAATGTTATCAGCAAAAAGATGGCTCTGTAAAAATTCCAAAAGTCCTCCAGAAATATCTTGGATTTGACACAATTAAATAAATTTGATATTGTTAAAACCTAAATAAAGGTTTCTCTAAAAATATGTTTGAGCAAACAATATTTTATATTTTAGGTTCTATATTCTTCTTTATAGTCATAATTCTCTTGGCATTTTTCCTTTACTATGCCGTACAGGTTTTAAGGAATATTGTTAAGATAAGCACTACGGTTCAGGAAGTTGCTGAAGACGTTAAAAAAAGAGTAGAAAATCTAAGTGCTGTAATGGCCGGAATAGTTACTGCTGTTGAAAAAATCAAAAAGAACTTAGAAGAAAAGTCGAAAAATAAAAAATAAATTTATATATGGAGCTCCGCATTAATTTTCTCACTGAGAAAAAATTATGGAGCTGACGCATTAAATTTTCGCTCCGTTCAAAATTATGAAGAAAGATAAAAAAAACACTGCGCAAAAAGTAACAGCAGGCTTTATAGCAGGAGCAATTGCTGGCACCATAGCTGGTATTTTAATGTCTTCAAAAAAAGGCAAAGAGATAAGGAAAGATATTAAAAAAACAGCTGATAAAATAGCTAAAGAAGTTGCTAAAAAGGCAGAAAAAGTTGAAGAATTAACCAAAAATAAATACGAAGATATAGTAGACGAAGCTTCAAAACTTTACAAAAAAGCAAAGAAAGTTAAGGCAGAAGACATAAAAGAAATAGTTGCCTTTTTGAAAGACAAATGGCCAGAAGTTGAAGTTAAAGTTAAAAAGAAAAAGAAGGAATAATATTCGTAATTCAATAAAGTCAATTTAAAACCATGAGAATATCAAGGGATAAAATTATAATTTTAGTTTTAGTTATTTTACTTGGGGCATCTCTTATTACTGGCGGTTTTGGAGCACCAAGACTTATCCAAAAATTATCAGCAGATAGAGTTGCTAAAAATACTATTGATTTTGTAAACAAAAATCTTTTACCTTCGGGTATAGAAGCTTCCTTAATTTCAGCATCTGCAGGCCAAAGTGGTCTTTATTCAGTGAAATTTAAAGTAGCTGATAGGGAATATGATGCTTATGTTTCTGCAGATGGTAAGCTTTTATTCCCAGAAGGTATTGCTCTTAAAACAAACACAAAAAAAGCAACTTCTTCGGGAGAAATTCCTAAAAAAGACAAGGCGGACTTGAAATTGTTCGTGATGTCTTTTTGTCCGTATGGCAATCAGGCAGAAAATTTAATGAAACAGGTTGTTGACCTTTTGGGCGATAAAGCAAATATTGAAGTTCGTTATATTGTTTCTAAAGAAGGAAATGATTATAATTCTTTGCACGGTAAAGAAGAGCTTGATCAAGACGTTATAGAGCTTTGCGTTCAAAAATATTTTAAAAATAAGTATTGGAATTTTCTTTCTGAAATAAATTCAAAAACCACTCTTGAAACTGTTGCTAAAAAATGGGAAGGAATTGCAAAAGCTTTAGGGATAGATACTTCAAAAATTAAAACTTGTGCGGCAAAAGAAAGAAATTCTCTTTTGAATGCAGAAATAGCATTATCAGAAAAATATAGTGCTAGTGGGTCTCCGACAATCGTAATTAACGATACAATTTACGAAGGAGATAGAACGGCAAATGCATATAAAGAAGCAATTTGTGCTGGTTTTAAAAATCCTCCTGCAGAATGTAACAAAAAATTAAGCAATGAGGCAGAAAGTACATCGAACGAGGATTGCGGGCAATAAAAGAAAATTATATTTTGAGATTCGTCGTAAATTTGTTCATCTTGTTTTTGGCGCAACGATAGCGTTTCTAATTTATAAAGATTTATTTTTCCTACCCTTTTGGGTGGGAATTTTATTTTTGGGATTAATTTTCTCTTATTTATCAAAGAAAGGAGAAAAAATATCTTTTATTTCCGATTTTATTTTTTCATTTGAAAGAGAAAAAGAAATAAAAGAAGCACCGTTAAAAGGCGCTTTACTTTTTCTTTTGGGATGTATTTTAAGCTATATTATATTTGAACCCCAAATTGCAATTGCCGCAATTGTTACACTTTTTTTAGGAGATACTATTGTTGCGCTTTTCGGACTTTCTTTTGGTAAATTTAAATCACCAACTAACCCTAAAAAACATATCGACGCAACTTTGGTTGGTGTTTTTGTAAATACTATTATTATATCTTTTTTGTTTTCCTTCTCGCCATGTAAAATTTTATTTGCTTCAACCATTTCTCTTTTTTCAGAGAGTTTAATTCCTTTTAATAAACTAGAAAACAGTTTCTTCAAAATAGTTTTTGATGACAATATTTTAATTCCTTTGATTTTCGGCCTTACATTATTTTTTCTGGCATAAACTTTAAAAAAATAAAAAACCTCGCAAAATTTTTGCGAGGTTTTTTAGTAAATTATTTTATTGGACTCACTGGGAATTGAACCCAGAATTCGGTCATGCGAAGACCGTAGTATACCGTTTACTTATGAGCCCACAAGACCCAAGACATTTGCGACGAGGTACCCTACTCCAAAAGGACCTTCGTAAGACAAAATATTAAACTTTAAATCTTTATTTTTCAATACTGAGAGCGCTCCAATTAAAATTGCAATTGATCTGAAGCCGCATTCCCCTGCCTCCTCGATTAAAGAAGAATCCATTTCTAAAAAATCATTAACGTTATTATTTTCTAAAAGGTTTATTAATTTTTCATCAAATAATTTTCCTCTTGGTGAGTAGCCGGCAGGAGCTGATGGTGTGAGTCTGTGTGAAAGGTCACCGCTTGCAACAAATCCAATTTTTTTAGGATTTTTTTCTATTACTTTTCCTAGAGCCTCTCCATATTTAAAATTTGTTTTTGCGTCAAGCATTGAATAGGCGAGTGGTACAATTTTTATTTTTTTGCTTTCTAAAAGATAAAAAAGAGGCACTAGGATGCCATGATCTAGTTCCTCTTCTAATAGTCTATAATTTATTTTTTCTTTTTTAAATTCTTTTTCAATTTCTTCTATTAAATTTTTATCATTCTCAAGTTCAAAATTTGTCGCAAAATCTCCGAACATTAAAAAATTACCAGATAGTTTTTCATTGGTTATTATTGTAAGTTCGTGAAAATCAATTGGAGCATGAGGTGAGATTAAGATTAAAGTTTCAGGACTTTTCTTTTCCATTTCCATTTTTAATTTTTCCATTGCGTCAATAGTCCCTTTTACTTTTTTTATATCTTCTTTTGAACCAATTGTAGGTATTATAATCGGCGGGTGAGGAGTTATTGCAGCGAAAGAGAACATGTAAATTTTTAGTTTACATTACCACCCAATAAATCAGTTGAATCCCAGCTCCAGTTGCCAGCACCCGATTGCCACCACTTCTTAGCCGTATATGAGGCTGCTGTTTTGGTAAACACCCAAAATCCTGTATTTGCGTTACCATAGTTATAAAGCGCTAAGAGATCTTCTTCATTGTCCCCGTCTATATCAGCATGATAAAGTTTTGTATTATCTAAATTCCAAGAATTACTTGTATAGACTTTAGAGAAGGAAGATATATCACTTCCATTTGAAAGAAAATTCCAAATGCCCATAGAAGCTGTTGAATACTTATAAGTTAATACAATATCACCATTTGTATCGTTATTCACATCTCCTGTCTGAAGATTGGTTGAATACCAGTTCCAGGCTCCTGTACCAGATTCCCACCACTTTTTTGCTGTATATGATCCTGCAGTTTTTGTGAATACCCATATACCTGTTTTAGCATTACCATAGTTATATAGTGCTACAAGGTCTTCTCTTCCATCTCCATTTACGTCAGTAGAGGAAAGCTTTGCATTGTCTAAATTCCAGGTTGTTGAGGTAAAAGTATTAGAAAATGAGCTTATACCAGTTCCATTTGAGGTAAAGTTCCAGATACTTATCTTAGTTGGACTGTATTTGTAGGTTAATACAATATCATCTCTTGTATCATTATTTACGTCTCCTGTCTGAAGATTAGTAGAATACCAGTTCCAACTGTTAGATTGCCACCATTTTTTAGCAGAATAACCTGTGTCTGTTTTGGTAAAAACCCACAGTCCTGTTGTTGCGTTTCCATAGTTATACAATGCTATAATATCTTTCCTACTATCTCCATTTACATCTCCTGAGGCAAATTTGCTTTTACTGTAATCCCAGGTTGCGGTGGAATAGGGTTTTGAATGATATTTGTGAGCTACATCGCAAGAAAGGAAATTCCAAATACCCATTCCTGAAGAATAATAATTATAGATAGGTATAATATCATCCACGCTGTCTAAAGAATTAGTACATCCGACTGCATTCCAGGCATTTATCCTGCCATTGCCAAAGTATATATCTTTACCCCCGGTTCCAAGGTCTAACGCAGTATATTGAAGTATGTTTTTTACTTCATTATTTGTTAAGGCAGGATTTAGACTTCTTATAAGTCCAGCAAGGGCGGAGACATGCGGAGTTGACATTGAAGTTCCACTTCCAATGGCGTAATTATTACTGGGGTAGGTGCTTGTGATATTTGTCCCTGGAGCGGCAACATCTATTTCTTCTCCGTAATTTGAAAAAGATGCACGTGTGTCGTTTTCGGTTGACGCGGCAACTGCTATTACTTTTAGAGAATAAGAAGGGAAATAATGAGAGACATATTCATTGTCATTTCCTGCGGCAAAAACAATTACTTGGTCCTTAGTGTCGTTTGCATATGCTATCGCGTCATCTAATGTTTGGCTATAAAGATCTCTCTCAAGAGTCCAGCTATTAGAGGATACTTTTGCCCCCATATCTGCGGCATACTTAATCGCTTTTGAAAGATCAAGAGAGGTTGAGGCATGATAAAGACTGAGTGGCATTATTTTTGCAGAATAGGCAAGCCCTACGACTCCTTTTGAATTATTAGCAACCGCTCCTATTGTTCCTGCAACGTGCGTTCCGTGGCCATAAGTATCCATTGGATTATTATCGCCAGATCCTCCATAGAAATCCCATCCCCTCCAATCATCAATATAGCCGTTAGCATCGTCATCCACTCCGTTTGATTCCTTACCTAGTCCAACTTCTCCAGAATTTGTCCACATATTTGCAGCGAGATCTTCGTGGTTATAATCTACTCCTGTATCAATAACAGCGATAGTTACACCGGCGCCGCTATTTACGTCCCAAGCCTGAGAAGCTTGAAGTTTTTTTAGCCCCCAAAGATCACTAGTGTAATAGGGGTCGTTTGGAGTCACATTCAGCTTTAAGTTATAAACAGGTTCTGCATATTCTACCTCGGATAAGTTAGAATATTTTTTAATAACTTCTTTAATGTTTTTGTTGGGCTCTATCTTTATTCTAAATATGGAGTTAAATTTCTTCGAGTCCTTTGATGTTTTTTTATTTTCTGGAAACGCTTTTTCTATTTTTTCTATTTTATGTTCTTGATTTAATCTATTTATCGATTTTATTCCCGTATTTTCTTTTTCAATAATATTTTTAGATCTAAATTTAATTTTTCCTTGAGAGGTGCTTTTTATTTTTATAATAAATTCATCAGTTTGATAAGTGCCCTGTTTTTTAAAATTAGAAAGATTTCTAAGTTGGTTTTCTTTTACTGTTAAAGCTTTTATTTTGTTGTGTCCATTGTCTTTAACTGAACCCAAGAGATAGCCATTGCCTGTTTTAACAAAAAAGAATACGAAAATCGCAACAACAAAAAAGAATATTAACCAACATATTAAATCTTGTTGTTTGTTTTTTTGTTTTTTCTCTTTTTTATGAGACATTTTTATTATTCAATAATATTAAGGTCCCTTCCGCACTTTGAGCATTTTCCTTTTTTGTCATGTCTTTCAATTATATAACCAGTTCTGTCAATCATTTTTGCATGGCATTTTGGACAAAAAGTATCTTCAGATGCAAGACCCGGCATATTTCCGCCATAAACATAAGAAAGTCCTTTTGAAATTCCTATATCACAGCCTTGCTGAACAGTTTCAATTGGGGTTGAATAAAGATGTCTCATTTTCCAGGAAACTTCTGGGAAAAATCTTGAAATATGCCAGGGAGTTTCCCTACCAAGATTTTTTACTATAAAGTCAGCAATATTGTTAAAAACTGTTTCTCCTACAAAGCCCGGAATTGCAAGTGTGGTTACTTCAACCCAGACATTTCTTCTCTTAAATCTAATAAGATTTTCAAGAATAGGATCTAACATTCCATCGCAGTATTTTTTGTAAAAATCTGCTGTAAATCCTTTAAGGTCTATGTTAATAGCATCAAGGTGAGGGGATACAAAATCTACAGTTTCTTTTGACATAAAGCCGTTTGAGACCCAGCAAGTTTTTAGTTTCTTTTTTTTAGCTAATTTCATTGTTTCTAAAGCAAATTCAACAAACACTGTAGGTTCTGTATAGGTGCAAGATATACTGGGACAATTATATTTTATTGCAGTTTCTACGATTTTTGCTGGAGTTATCTCCTCACCTACGATTTTTCCTTTTAATTTTGGTCCTTGAGATATTTCCCAATTTTGGCAGTTTTTACAGGAAAGATTACAGCCAGCTGTTCCAAATGAAAGAGAACTTGTTCCTGGTAAAAAATGGAAAAATGGTTTTTTTTCAATAGGGTCAATATTCATTGCGGCAACTTTTCCGTAAGTAAGGACATATAGTTTGCCATTTTTATTTTCTCTTACGCCACATTTTCCTCTTGTGCCGAGTGTAAGCACGCAAAAATTAGGGCAAGCGCGGCATTGTACGCTTTTTTGAGAAAGTTTTCTGTATAATCTTGCTTCTTTCATAAAGTTTTATTATCTTTATTCTACAAAACTTTTTAGTTAGTAACAAGAAGTGATATAATAATAAATCTATGAAAAAACGTATTTTTGTTGCAATAAAGATACCAGAAGAGATAAAAAAAGAGTTGTTTTCTTTTCGGGAAAAATTTAAAGAATTGAACCCCGTTGAATCCCGCAAGGCGGGAGCGACAAGGTCGCTATTCAACGGAGTAAATATAAACTGGACTAAGATTGAAAATTTTCACTTTACAATTCTTTTTGTAGGTTGGGTTGAAGATCAGGAAACAGAGAAAATAAAAGAAATTTTAAAGAATGTTTCAGAGAAATCATCGAAATTCTATTTAGAATTAAATAAATTAGTTTTAGGTCCTTTCAAAGAAAAACCTCGCATGATATGGGCAACGGGACCACTTAACGAGAAAATAGTTAATTTAAGGAAAGATATTGTAAATGCATTTTTGGAAAATAAAATAAATTTTGAAGACAGGCACGAATTTAAAATTCATATTACTTTGGCTCGCGCAAGAGGCAACGAACTTTGGGGAAAAGAAATTGAAGAAAATTTAGACCTGATTATACCGGTCAAAGAAATTTTTTTAATGGAAAGTGAATTAAAACTCGAAGGAGTAGAATATAAAATAATTGAAAAATTTAAATTAAAAAGGTCTTAACTATTTTTTAAATATATGAATTTAGAAAAAAACAATTTTGAGAATTTAAACGAACAAGAAAGTTATGAAAGATTTAAGATACCAGAAGAATATATAGCGGGAGATTACGAAGAAGAGCAAGGAGATTTTTATGGTGACGGGGAACCTGGGTTAAGTATAGTTTTAGAACCCTGGCTAGAAAGTGATTCCGAAACAGCTATTCTTTTTGAAAAATGGGAGGATGGAAAAATTAAAGAAGAAGAAAAGGAAAAACTTTTTACCAAGCTCGAAAGCTGGTTGGAGGCATTGGAAGGCGCGAAAGAAGGGGGCGTATTTAGTCTAACAGAAATGGGTGAAGAGGCTTTAAGACAATTAAAAGAGCTTTTACGTGAAGAGCCCAAAGAACCGGATTGGTAATTAATTTAATAATCATATCTTATAATGAGAAAAATAAGAGGTGGTATACATAAACCTTCTGGAATGAGTTTAATTGGAATAATCTTTGTTATTTTTATTTTAGGATTTTTAGCTTTTGGGACTTTTTATTTTTCAAATAATAAAAGCCAGAGAAAAGAAACTAATGTTTCAAGGATAGATGAGGCAGAAGCTGCAGTAGTAAAGGTGGAGATGAATCAAATTCCAGTTGAGGCCACTAGTTATTTTGCAGTAAAAAATACTTATATTGGTTTTGAAAACGAACAGGGAATTTTAAATATAAAAAGTAGCGTTGAAGATAAGGGATGGAATTTTTCTATAACAACTAATCAAAATCAATACTGCGCTGCAGCCAGCGTATCTTATTCTGATAATGAAGGAGAGGAAATTGCAAGTTGGTATTGTGTTGATAGTGAAGGGAAAAAAGTTGAATATTCTAACATTCCTTTAAATAGTTGTAAAAATTATACTTGTGAGTAATTAATCTTTATGAAGATTTATTTTATTGGAATTGGCGGAATTGGTGTTTCGGCATTGGCAAGATATTATCTTAAAAAGGGCCACGGCGTTAGTGGCTCTGATTTAATTGCAACAGAAATTACAAAAGCGCTGAAAAAAGAAGGGGCAAAAATTTCAATTGGAAAGCATAAAGCCTCAAACGTAAAAAAAGACACTAATTTAGTTATTTACACTTTTGCGGCGCCAAAAGAAAATCCCGAGCTAAGGGAAGCAAGAAAATTAAAAATTAAAACAAAAACTTATCCAGAAGCTTTGGGGGATCTAACAAAAAAATATTTTACAATTGCAATCTCTGGAACTCATGGCAAAAGCACAACGAGTTCCATGGCAGGAATTTTATTAAAAGAAGCCGGGCTTGATCCTACTGTTTTAATTGGAACAAAGCTAAAGGAATTTGGTGATTCAAATTGCAGAGTAGGAAAATCAAGATATCTTGTTATTGAGGCAGATGAGTATGGCAGCGCTTTTTTAAATTATTGGCCAAAAATTATTGCTTTGACCACGCTTGAAAAAGAGCATTTAGATTATTTCAAAAACGAGAAGAATATTTTTAATGTCTTTAAAAAATATATAAGTCATCTTCCAAAGGACGGGGTTTTGATTGCAAACAAAGATGATGAGAATATCTCAAAACTCAAATCCCATATCGCAAATCCAAAATTTAAAATAAAGAATTATTCACTAAAACAAAAAAGCGATGTTGTAAAAGTAAAAAAAACATTGAAAGTTCCTGGGATTCACAATATTTCAAATGCTTTGGCGGTTTTAAACATCGCAAGAACCTTGGGAATTTCAGAAAAAATTACACTAAAAGCACTTTCAAAATATAAAGGTGCCTGGAGAAGATTCGAAATTATTCCGAGTAAAATTAACAACACATCTTATACTTTGATTTCTGATTACGGGCATCATCCAACAGAGATTAAAGCGACCTTGCAAGCGGCACGAGAAAAATACAAGAAAAAGAGAATTATTTTAGTTTACCAACCACATCAGTATCAGCGAACAAAACTTTTATTTAAAGATTTTGTGAAGTCTTTTGACGAAGCTGATTATTTAATTTTAAATGAAATTTACGGAGTCGCGGGCAGAGAAAAGGGAAATTTGGTTTCTTCAAAGAACTTGACAGAAGCGGTTAACAAAAGATGGCGCAAAGGAAAGCCCGTAGAATTTTTTAAGAACCAAGGCGACATTTTAAAGAAACTCTCCAAAATAATAAAAAAGGGTGATATATTAATAGTAATGGGAGCGGGCGATATATATAATCTTACTTTAAAGTTTACTAAAAATCTTAAAAAGAAATGAGGACGATTAATAAAAGAAAAAAATTTGTAAAGACCTTATCTTCGAAATTCTTTCTTTTTTGTTTGATTTTAGCCTTTGCGGGTCTTGCAAAAATTACAGTTGAAAAATATATTGAAGTAGATAAAGCGAAAGCCACACTAAATCAGGAGCAAAAGAAAATAAAAGAAGGCGAGAAAAAGAATACAGAGCTAAAAGAAATGTTAAAGTATTTCCAGACAAAAGAATATTTTGAAAATATCGCAAAGAAAAAGCTTAATCTTGTAAGACCGGGAGAAAAAGTAATTTATGTTATGCCAGAAGAAGAAGAGGAGAAAAAAGTGAAAGAAGAAGAGACAAAAAAAGTAGAAAAAAGTTTTTGGGAGAAAATAAGAGAATTTTTTAGTAAAGACGATAAGAAAAAGTAATTTGCGGGTGTAGTACAGTGGTAGTATTCTTGCTTCCCAAGCAAGTGGCGAGGGTTCGATTCCCTTCACCCGCTCATTTTTAAAGCGGTTCGAATCTCCTCGTCCACCAAGATATTATAATATTATTACAGAATTGAGTCTTAGATAAAAAGCTCCAAATCTTGGGGCTTTTTTGGTAGAATAGGAGAATATGAAAAAATCAATCATTATAATATTTGTTGTTTTAATAATTGCTATAATTGCAATATTTTTATTCCAAAATATTTTTAATTCTGGAACAGTAGATATTAGTTGGGCAAAGACTAATATTAAATTATGGCATATAAATAAAAATTATCATTTATGTCGCATTGATACTGATGGACAGAATAAATTGTGTATTAAGGAAAAAATAAAAGATAGATTTATTTTTTCGCCTGACGGAAAATTTATAGCTTTTGTTGTATGGGGTAAAAATGAAAAAGATTCTTCTTTGTATATTATTAACACCAAAAATTTTTCTCAAAAAGGATTGGTATTAAATTCTAAAGAAATAGCCGACAATATAGAATGGTCGCCAGATAGTAATTATATTGCATATAATATTCATGATACGGACACAAACAATGACGGAGAAATAGATTATTTAGATAGAGATAGTATTTATTTAGTTGACTTAAAGACGGGTGAGAATATTTTATTGGCAAAAGGAGTTATTGATAGGTATGACCCCTTTTATTGGTTTAAAGACAGTAAACATCTATATTTCGGAAGAAAAAAATTAGGTGGTCCAGAATATTATATCAAGATTAACATTAAAACTAGAGCTCAAAAACAGATAGCAGATAGCGGGGAAAATGGAGACCCAAGAATTTTAGATTATATTGATAATGATTTGCTTCATTTTAATCAAGAAAATGGCAGTTTTATAAATAGCGTTTCTAATACTTCAAGAGATGGTAAAACAATATATTCTGAGCGTGGATCTATTTTTGTAGATGGAAAAGAATTGATAAAATTTAAAGGATCTTATGATAGCAAGTTCAATTCAGGTTTTTCAATTCCGCAATGGCTTCCCGATAATAAGCATATAATTTTTGAAGGAGCATGTAACCAATCTTTTCTCTTGAGTTTTTTTCAACCACACAGATGCATTTTTATAGCTGATTCTGCGACAGGAAAATTTGGTAAACTCACAGAAGGAAATTATGCAGGAGCTTATAAGGGGAACTAAAAATAGAAATATAGATTATTTTAATTGAAAACAGGCTTTCCTAACTCCCAAAAATCTCCTTCTGATTTCTTTCATAAAATCCCTATCCTCTAAAGTTATAATAAGTTTTGAACTGCGACCCCAAATAACTAATAGCAAAAGACTAATAACTAATAATTAAATCCCTACTTTTTATGGAGTTTTTTGTTAGAATATATTAAAGGTCTTTAAAATGAATTAATTAAAAGATTAATACGGCAGACGATTCAAAAACCAATTGGAAGGTTTTGTTAGTTATCTTTTTATTGGCTCTTGTTGTTGGGAGCGGTATATATTTTTGGCAAAGAAATCAAACAGTTTCAGAGCCAATTGTTGTAACTCCAACGCCAGAGGCAACTCCAACAGAAAAAGTTGATTCTGGAGCACCGACTAAAGTTGTTGAGGATTTCATGAAATATACTTTGGGGACTTTACCAGATTCTAATATAGATTATGAAACAGCTCGTAATTTATTTATAGAAGATTTAAAATCACAATATTCTGACGATTCTTTTGTTCCGCGTTTTTATGGAATTCAAGACGGGCCAGATTCAGCTAAATTCATTTCGGAAAACATTTCTGATAATGAAGCTACTGTAAGAGTTGATGTTTCTTTTGGAGAGATGACAACCGCCTGGGCATTTCTTTTGAAGAAAGAAGGAGATCTATGGTTAATTAGTGGTTTTCGAAACGACGCTCAGTAATATTTAAAAAGGTTTTTATAACCACCCTTGCATTTTTTCGAAATTTTGCTAAGTTATAAAGGAGCGCGTGGCGCTTACTATTTTTTTTGAAAAAGAACGATGGAGCTACGCATTAATTTTTCGCTCCGCTTAAAATTATGGAGTCAAGACATTAATTCTTCACTCCGCTCAAAATTATGCCAACGATACATCAATTAATTAAAAAACCAAGAAAAAAGAAAAAGAAAAAAACGAAAATGCCGGCTCTTGCTTTTGGTTTTAATGCTAAAAAGAACAGACCGGTAAACTATCCCTCTCCATTTAAGAGGGGAGTTTGTGTAAAGGTTTTTACAACAACTCCTAAAAAACCAAACTCTGCTTTAAGAAAAGTTGCCAGAGTAAGGCTTCAGAACGGAATGGAAGTTACAGCTTATATTCCAGGCGAGGGTCATAATTTACAGGAACACTCTGTTATTATAATAAGGGGTGGTAGGGCAAGAGATTTACCGGGAGTAAGGTACCATGTCGTAAGGGGGACCTTAGATACAGAAGGAGTTAAAGAAAGAAAGAAAAAAAGATCAAAATACGGATCAAAAAAACCTAAATAAAAATTATGCAGCAAAAGATTAAACCAGACCCAAAATACGATAATATTATTATTTCAAAATTTATTAATTACACAATGCGAAAAGGCAAGAAGTTTTTGGCTCAAAAAATTACTTACGACGCTTTCGATTTAATTGAAAAGAAAACAAAGAAGGATCCAGTTTCTTTTTTTGAAAAATCATTAGAAAATGCAAAGCCTAGAATAGAGACAAAGCCAACTAGAGTTGGAGGAGCAACATATCAGGTTCCTTACGAAGTTGATGAAAAAAGAGGAAAATTTTTAGCCATGAAATGGATTTTGGAGGAAGCTAAGAAAAAAAAAGGAAGATCAATGCCAGAAAAGCTGGCAGAGGAAATAATTTTATCATCTAAAAAAGAAGGCGGAGCTATTAAGAAAAAAATTGATACAGAAAAAATGGCAGAAGCAAATAAAGCTTTTGCTCATCTTGCGCGAAGATAAAATAATTTAGAATTTGCCACGGGGTTTCTTGCTTCGTGGTTATTAATTACTTATGGCAAGGAAATATCCAATTGAAAAAGTAAGAGACATAGGCTTTATAGCCCATATTGACGCTGGCAAGACCACTGTTTCAGAAAGAGTGCTTTTTTATACTGGAATTTCTCATAAAATTGGCGAGGTCCACGAAGGACAAGCTATTATGGACTGGATGGATCAGGAAAGAGAAAGAGGAATAACAATTACGTCTGCCGCGACTACTTGTTATTGGGTTCCGACTTACAAAAAAATTAGCGAAACAGAAAGAGATAAAAGAAAAAAAGAGGAATATCAAATTAATATTATAGACACGCCAGGGCATATTGATTTTACAGTAGAGGTTCAACGTTCTCTAAGGGTTCTTGACGGAGCTGTTGTTATTTTTGATGGGGTTGCTGGAGTTGAGCCGCAGTCAGAAACTGTTTGGTATCAGGCAGACAAATTTAAAGTACCAAGAATTTGCTTTATTAATAAATTAGACCGAACAGGAGCTGATTTTAAAAAAAGCCTCGATTCTATATTTGAAAAACTAACACCTAACGCTGTTGCGCTTCAAATTCCCATTGGAAGCGAAAGCGAACTAAAAGGCGTGATAGATGTTTTATCAGAAAAAGCATATTATTTCGAAGGAGATCATGGTGAAAAAATAGAAGAAAAAGAATTATCAGAAGATCAGAAGAAAGAAGTAGAAGAATGGAAAGAAAAAGCAATTGAAAAAATTATTGAGCAAGATGAAAAACTTACAGAAGAATATCTTTCAGGGAAAGTTCCTTCTCTTGAAAAAATAAAAGAAGTTTTAAGAAAGGCCACAATTGAATTTAAGTTAGTTCCGGTTTTTTGCGGCACCGCCCTTAAGAATAAAGGCGTTCAATTATTGCTGGATGGTGTTATTGATTATTTGCCAAGTCCGGCGGATTTGCCTCCAGCAAAGGGGGAAAATCCAAGAAGTGGCAAAGAAGAAGAGAGAAATCCAGAAGACGAAGGTAATTTTTCTGCGCTTGTTTTTAAAGTGGCAACAGATCCTTATGTAGGAGAACTTGCTTATTTTAGATCCTATTCAGGTATTTTGAAAAAAGGAAGTTATGTTTTGAATGCTTCAAATAATACAAAAGAGAGAATTGGTAGGATTTTAAGAATGCATTCAAATGAAAGGCAGGAGATAGAAGAAGTTTACGCGGGGGAAATCGCAGCAACCGTAGGGCTTAAAAAAACAAGTACCGGAGATACTCTTTCAGACGCAAGCCATCCAATTTTACTTGAAAAAATTAGCTTTCCCGATCCTGTAATTTCAATAAGAATTGAACCAAAAACAAAAGCAGATCAGGAAAAATTAACAACAGCTATAAAAAAATTGATAGGAGAAGATCCTACTTTAAAAGTAGAAACAGATGAAGATACGGCAGAGACAATTATTTCTGGAATGGGTGAATTACATCTTGAAATTATAATAGATAGATTAAAAAGAGAGTTCAATGTTGAGGTTAACGTTGGAAAGCCACAGGTTGCATACAAGGAAACAATTACTACTCCTGCAGAAGCAGAGGGTAAATATGTTAGGCAGTCGGGTGGTAGGGGCCAATACGGTCATGTTTTCTTAAAAATTGAGCCGGAAGAAAGAGGAAAAGGTTATGAGTTTGTAAATGCAATAAAAGGTGGTGCAATTCCTCAAGAATTTATTCCTGCTGTTGAAAAAGGTGCTAAAGAAGCAAGAGATAAGGGGGTTATAGCGGGATATCCGTTGGTTGATTTTAAAGTTACCTTGTATGATGGTACTTTTCACGATGTTGATTCTTCAGACTTTGCTTTCAAAATTGCAGGATCAATGGCATTAACCGATGCTGCAAAGAAAGCAAATCCAGCTTTACTTGAACCAATTATGAAAGTTGAAGCAAGGGCTCCGGAAAAATTTTTGGGAGATGTGATTGGAGATTTATCGTCAAGAAGGGCAAGAATTGAAGAGACAAAAACAATAGCCCAAATTAAAGCAATTGATGCAAAAGTGCCATTAGCTGAGATGTTTGGATACGCAACGAGTCTTCGTTCTCTAACCCAGGGAAGGGGTAATTTTACAATGGAATTTGACCATTACGCAGAGGTTCCAAAGAATATAAGAGAGGAAATTGCAGAAGGTAAGA
>JAQUPA010000008.1 GCA_028716825.1 Candidatus Paceibacterota bacterium | reverse complement strand
GATGTGCTCTTATTAATTGTATGCCAGTATTTATTGTTTCTAATGAGGGGTGGGCGAAAAAATTTGAAGCGAAAAAAATTCCATGTATTGGAGACGATATCAAATCTCAAGTTGGCGCAACAATAGTTCACAGAACATTAACTCACCTTTTTTCGGAAAGAGGAGTAAAACTAATACGAACTTATCAATTAAACTTTGGAGGAAATACTGACTTTCTTAATATGCTTGAAAGGTCAAGATTAAAATCAAAAAAGATATCTAAAACAGAAAGCGTGCAATCTCAACTACCCTCCCCTTTAAATAAAGATGATATCCACATTGGACCATCAGATTATGTTCCGTGGTTGAAAGATAATAAAATTTGTTATATAAAGATGGAAGGTAAAAAATTTGGAAATATTCCGATAGATGTTGAACTAAAGCTTTCGGTTGAGGATTCGCCAAATTCTGCGGGATGTGTAATTGACGCCATAAGAATAGCAAAATTGGGCCTCGATAGAAAAACAAAAGGACCACTACTTTCTGCTTCAGCATATTTTATGAAACATCCTCCTCAACAATTTACGGACGAAAAAGCAAGAGAAATGTTAGAAGAATTTATCCAGGAAAAAAGAGAAAGATAATAAAAATATGGAGCCTTTAGAGAGATTCCAAAACTCTATAACAAATAACAATATCTGGGTTTATGTTTTGTCTTTGGCGAAGGAAAATCCCTTACCAAAAAGTAAAGCAGAAAGTTTAATTTTCGAAAAGTTTGGATTTTTACCAAATAAGTTTACTTGTCAGCGGGTCTTGGGCAGGTTGAAAAAGGGTGGTTATTTAGAAATAAAAAAATTCCAAGGAGAAAAATCATATGTAGCCACAAAAAGAGGCGAGAAAGAATTAGAAAAAATGAAAATTTCCTGCCAAAATCTATTGCAAAAATTATAGAATATGTCCAAAAAATTAAAGTCCCTAATAAAAAAGGGATTTTATTTATCAATAAATGAAAATTGATCTCCACATACATAGCAAATATTCATACGATAGTTTTTCTTTCCCGGAAGATATAGCAAGGACAGCTGCACGAAAAGGACTAGACGGTGTTGCTGTAACGGACCACGATACTATCGCGGGTTGGAAAGTAATGAGAAAAGCAACAAAAAAATATGGATTGCTTTTTGTCCCTGGTCAAGAGATTAAAACAAAAAGGGGTAAAAAAATTATTGGAGACATAATTGGAATTTTCTTAAAAAAGGAAATAAAAAGTCGCGAACCAAAAGAAGTAATAAAAGAAATAAAATCACAGGGAGGAATTGCTATCATCCCCCATCCTTTTCATATACTAACGCCATTTAAAGGGCATAAAACAAATAAAAATAAATCCTTTCGCTTGGTTACTCCTTTTAAAGGAGATATAGAAGATTATAAAAATCTTGTAGATGCGATAGAGGTTTTAAATGCTAGGGTTCCTTTAAAATCGAGCGACAGAAAAGCACTTAATTTTGCAGAGAAAAATAATTTAGCAATGACTGGTGGAAGCGATGCTCATCAATGGAAAGATGTAGGAGATGCTTACACCATAGCACAAAAAGCAAAAAACTTAGATGATTTTAAAAAAGCTATTTTAAATAAAAATACAAGAGCTAGTGGTGGAAAAAGTCCTTTGCACTCATTAGCTAGCCCTTCATTAGCAAGATTTAGAATAAAATTGGAAAGTAATAAAAAAAATCGTTCAAAATACGATATCCAATACTCTTTAGAAAAGATAAAAAACGGACTAAGAAAGTACTCGAAAAAAAAATAAACTCAGTTTTTTGATTTGTTTATGGCGGAGAATATTCTTTGAAGCACCGTAAAATTAGTTAAAATTGCAATAAGAACCAATAAGTAAACAGTCCAGTAATAATTATAAATCCCAAGCAAAATAGCAATTATAATTAAAATTAGTCTTTCTCCACGAGCCAAAAGACCTCCCTTGAGTTCTGAGTCAATGAGGTCTTTTTCTTTTGCTGCTGATTTTGCATATGTTGTCATCAAAGAGCCAAAAAGAATTAAAAATATCCAAACATAAACTGGGAATAAAACTTCAGGAAGTGGTAAAAATAAAAGACCAAAAATTAATATCGCCTCAACGAAACGATCAACGATAGTATCAAGATAAGCTCCTTTTTTCGTTGCTTGATTTTTATATCTTGCCACCGATCCATCAACCAAGTCCAAAAAGGCAGCAATTATAAAAAATATAATTGCAAAAATAATTTTGTTTTTATAAAGAAAATAAAACGCCGCCAAGGCAAAGAAAATAGTGCTTATTGTATATTGGTTTGGAGATAAAGGAAAAAAAGAAAAAATTTTACCTACTTTTTTTTCAAAACCCTTTAAAAAATCTCTATGAGCATCTAACATAATAAAATAATTTTAGATTAAAGATAAAATAATACAAATAAATCCTAAAACCATACAATATACTCCAAAATAATGAAATTTACCTTTTAATACTATTGGTTTCAATATTCTTAACGCAATAAAGCCAAAAAAAGCCGCAAATAAGAACCCTAAAATACCATTTAAAATCTCGGAATTATTGAAATTATTTATCTCGGGAATCTGAATAATCGTTGCTCCTAAAATTGCAATAATGCCCAAAAAAAATGAAAAATTAAAAGCTTCTTCCTTTTTTATGCCCCTATAAAGCCCAGCTGATATAGTAGAACCGGACCTTGAAACGCCAGGCAAGATAGCTAATGCCTGAAAAATTCCAATAAAAAACGCATCTTTTTTACTGTCCAAAAATTTGTTTTTCTTTTCCTTTGTTTTTTGTGTTAAAAAAAGAATTATTGAGGTTACCAAGAAAGAAATTCCCAATAATGATAAAGAATTGAAAATAATATCTATTTTCTCTTTTAAAAGAAGACCAAGTAAAACTATCGGAATAGTGCCAATTATAAGAAAGACTAAAAGATTCACGTTTTTACCTCTTTTCTTTTTCCTTAATTCTAGAAAAAAACCCTTTAAAAAATCCTTTATATTTTTTCTTAAAAAAATTAGCAAAGAAAAAACAGTCCCCAAATGAACTAAAACATCAAATGCAATAGGCGGTTTAGAAAATCCGAAAATTTTCTGGAATATTACAAGATGACCCGAAGAAGAAATTGGAAGAAATTCAGTTATCCCCTGAACTATCCCAAGAAAAATAGCCTGAAGATAAAGCATAAATCTGAACTAAATTATTTTCTGGCGCATTCTGAACAAAATTTTGTTTCTGGAATCATCTTTAACCTTTCTGTTTTTATTTCTTTGCCACATTTCTCACATAGACCATATTGATTTTTTCTCTCTATCTTCTCTAAAGCCCTATTTATATCAAGAAGCTTTAGCTCAAGGCGATTTTCTATAGGAATAAGGTTGGTATACTCTTCAACTTCGTCTGCATTTTCATCTTGTTCTGAGGTAGTGTTACCAAATTGAGGAAATTTTGTTTCCCAGTTATTTCTAAGACTTTTATCTTTTTTTGCAAAAGAAGAAAGAGCTTCTTTTATGTTTTCTTTTTCTTTCAATAATTTTTCTTTTTGTTCCTCTAAAAATTTTTTCTTCATAATATTATAATCCTGTTAAAAAACATGCTTTTAGTCTTTCAAAAATTTTATTATTTTTTAATAATAAAAAAATAAACTAAAGCTGCAATGAGTAATAAAATAAAAACTGTAATTAAAACAGAGATAAACAAATTGGATTTCTTTTTTGCTTTTGGATTAAAATTTCCAAGCATAGACGACATAGTTTTAATTTCACCATCTTTTTTAATTTTCCTTTCTTCTAAAGCATAATTTGGTTTCGATTCGCCGACCTTTTTAATTAAATCTTGTTTTACAGATTCTTTTCTCCTAATCCCTTGTTTCTCTTTTTTTTCTCTATCTATTGCTTCTTTCTCCCTTAAAACCCACCTTTCTTTTTGCTCTAATTCTTGTCTTTTTTTGTCTATAAATTCCTTGGCTTTTTCTGTATTCCCCTCCCATTTCTTGGTCTTTGTTTTCTCTGACTCAATTTCTTTCTTTAATTCTTCAAGTTTTCTTTTTTCTTTTTTTAAAATCTCTTCGAAATTATCTTCTTCCTTCGGTAAATTGATTAATTCCTTTTCAATATCTTTCAAATCTTCTTCCTCTTCTTCTTCTTCTTCCTCTATTAAACCTTTGGAGGCTTTTAAAATTTCTCTTTGTAATTTCTGCCAATCATGTTCTGATTTATTAAATTCTTCTTCCAAAAACTGTTCGTCTTCTTTTATTTTTCTTGCCTCTTCTTCCAACGACTTTAACTTATCGATTAATAAATCTAATTCCCTAATTTTGTATTTTACTTTTTTAATATGGTCCTCTATTTCCCATCTTTTTCTTTCTATTGTTCTCCTTTTTGTTTCAAGCTCCCATTTTTCTCTCTCAACATTTCTTAAAAGATGGGTATCTTTTATTTTTGTTTCTTTGTTTTTAATCTTAGATAATTCTTCTTCTATTAGTTTCTCCTCTTCTATGGTTTTTTTATATCTTAAATTAATTGGTTTTAATCTTAAAAGTAATTTTTTTCTCTCTCCTTTTGGATTTTTTATTTTCTCCCTTATCTTTTCACTAATCTCATATTCTGAATATTTAAATTTTTCTTCCTTTTCTTTTTCTTCTTCTATCTTTTTTTCTTGTAAGTTTTTTTCTATCTCTTCAATTTCTTTCTTTAATTCTTCCGTCCGATTTAAAATTTTTTTCTTCTCATTTTTGATATTTTCTAAATTATCATCTTTAAATGATTTCTTTGCTTCTGGAAATTCTTTTTCTAATATCTCCAGTAATTGTTTTTTTATCTCTTCTCTTTTCTTACTATTTACCTCTCCCTGTAAAAGCAAAAGAAGTTCTTGTATTCTTTGTTCTTTTTCTTTAAAAATTTTTCCTTCTTCTTTTCCCTCTTTGATCTTTATTTCAAGCTCTCTAATTCTGTTTTCTTTTTCTCTTTTATTTTTATTAAGCTGCTCGATTTCGATTAATATACTATTTAATTCTTCCTGTAAGACTTCGATTGGTTTTATTTTATCGTCTGATGTTAAATTTTTTGAATAATCTTTCAAATCTTCTTCCTCTTCTTCTTCTTCTTCCTCTATTCGATTAGCATCAGTAGATTGATTTTGCATTTTCCATCTTGCTTCTTTTATAACTTCCTCTTCTCTTCTGAGCTTGTTGCTTTTTTCTTCCAGCTTTTTTATTTCCCTGTCAATATCAAAATCGAGACTTCCACCCTTTTCTTTCTCACTCCTTAAATTTCCTAATTCTTCTTCTAGGGATTTTATTTCTTCTTTAACGTCTGATATTTGTTTAAGTAAAGATTTGTCTCTTGTTTTTTCTTCAACAAAATCACTACTTTGTTTTTTTATCTCTTCTCTTTTATTTAGAGTTTCTTCAACTGTTTTATTGGTTGCTATTGATTCCCTAGGACTCTCGCCAGAAAATACTACTTGCATCTTTTTTTCTAGACCTCTCTTTCTTTGATTGAGCATTGAAATCTTCTCTTTTATGTCTTCTCTTTTGTTTATTATCTCATTTCTTCGTTCAACCAAAGAAGCTAATTTCTTATATTCATTTTCTGCCATTTGCAAATCTTTATCTATTTCTGACTTTTCATCTTCTAACTGCCAACGGTTTTTTTCAACATTTTCTAATTTTTCATCTAATTTTCCTCTCTCTTCTTCTGCTAACCTCCTATCTTCTTCGTTTGCCCCCTTCTCTTTAATCTCGAGCTCCTCTTTATTTTTAGTTAACATTTCTTTTTCTGAAATTATCCTTTGGATTTCGCCTGCCAACATTGTTCTTTTTTCTTTTATTTTGTCAAATCTTTCTCTTATTTCTTTCGCTCTCTCAAGAAGTAATTGATAACAAGCTTTTTCTTTTTCTCTTATTCTTTCTCGCTCTTTCATCTGCTCCAAGAGATTCTGTTTTTTTTCTGTAAGGAACATTAATTCCTCTTTTAATCTTATTTCTCGTGCTTTCTCTTTTTCTTCTTCTATCCTGGAAAGTTCCTTTAAAATTTGAATGGCAGCGCCTGACTGACCATTTGCCGTTGAAGATACTAAATTTTTCTCAAATATTCTTATTTTCTGGTCTATATTACTTATCTCATTCTCTATTTTTTTTCTCTCTTCCTCTTTTATTTTTTTGTCTACTATTAATTTTTTCTTTTTATGAGTATCTTCCGGAATAACTTTTTCTTCTTTTGGAAACTCTGCCATCTTTTGTGCAGCTTTCTCTCTGGTAATTTTCATTGCTTCTTCTTGTCTTTTTCTTTTAAGTTCTTCTATGGTTTCTCTAATCTTCCTTGCTCTTTCTTCTTCAATCATGCTTCCCTTTTTTTTCTCTATCGCCCCCCCCGTTGACTCTGACATAGGTATAATGGGAGGCATAATAACAGATTCCTCGGCTCTTTTTTCTTCCAAAACTGATTCTTTGGGAATAACTGATGAAATTTTTTCTGTTTCTTTAACTGTCTTTTGTTTTGGAAATTTCGATTTTCTTCTAAAACTTTTCTTGAAAAAACTAAAAATCCCGCCTCTTTTTGGGGGCGTGCCGCCAACTTTTTCTATATCCTGACTCATCGTTCTGATTTTCTCCTCGTCTTTCTCCTCTTTTGATGCTGGATCGTTTTTGATTAAACCTCCAACCATATTTTATTTTGGTTTTTTTTGAGAAAAGAAACTTTCATTTCCGAGGACAAAACCAAGTCTTATTTTGCCATCTTTTTCTATTCCCTTAATTTCAACTGGTATAATTTGTCCTGGCCTAAAATTTTTATCAAGTGGCCCCGATTTTAGTTTATTAGGGATAGAAGAAATATGTAAAAGTCCATCTTGGTTTGGTAAAAGCTCAATTATTAATCCGAAATCTAAAATTCTTGTAATTTTTCCTTTAAATTTTTCACCAACTTTTAATTCCCTTGTAATATTTTTTATCCAATCTATTGCTTTTTTAGCATTTTCTTTATTTTCGGCTGTTATAAAAACCATACCATCTTCTTCAATATCAATTGAAGTTTCCGTCTCTTCAATAATTGTATTTATAACTTTCCCTCCGGGCCCTATAACTTCTCTTATTTTCTCTGGGTTAATTTTAACTGTTAAAATACAAGGGGCAAAAGGTGAAAGTTCAGAACGCGGAGATGATAGTGACTTTGACATTTGATTTAGAATTTCTTTCCTTGCTTTTTTTGCTCTTTCAAAACTCTCTTTCAAAATCTTATCTGTAAGACCTCTTATTTTTATATCCATTTGAACAGCAGTAATTCCTTTTTCTGTTCCTGCGACTTTAAAATCCATGTCTCCAAACCCATCTTCTGGACCCTGAATGTCAGTCAAAATTTTATATTTTCTTTCCGAAATTGGCTTTATTTTTTTTTCTAAATCTAAAATTTCCTCAAGAGTTTCTTCAATCACCAGTCCGCAGGAAATTCCAGCTACTGCTCCTTTTATTTTAACTCCAGCATCAAAAAGAGCCAAAGAAGAAGCACAAACAGATGCCATAGAGGTTGAACCATTAGAAGATAAAGCTTCAGAGACAATTCTTATTGTATAAGGAAATTCCTCTGAGGTGGGTATAACGGATCTTAGAGCTTTCTCTGCTAATGCTCCATGGCCAATCTCTCTTCTTCCGGGTGATCCTATTCTACCAACTTCTCCAACGGAATAAGGAGGAAAGTTATAATGATGTAAAAATCTCTTTTTCCCTTCAATTTCCATACCCTCAAGCAAAAGTTCGTCTCCCGGCGCTCCCAATGTTAATGTTGATAAAATATGAGTAAGTCCCCTGCAAAAAAGACCTGAACCATGGGTACGTGGTAAAATACCCACACTCGTCTTTATCTCCCTGATTTCATCAATTTTTCGTTTATCTGGCCTAAGATCTTCATCTAAAATCATATCATGTAAAACTTTTTCTACAAAATATTCAAAAAGGTAGCTGTCAATTTCTTCTTCTTCTTTAATTTTCTCTCTAACAAGTACTGATTTTTTCTTTGACTTATCATCCTCTTCCGCAGAAAGAAGCAGGCTTTCTTTAATCTTTTTTTCGTTTTTTTTGTATATTTTCTTATAATCTTTTACATCTTTATCAAAAGCTACTTTTTCCTTTGCTTCCTTTTTTATAATATTATCTTGGAAATTAATAATTTTTTTAAGATAATCTTTAGTTTCTAAAAAAGATCTATATACTAATTCCTCGCCCACCTCTTGAGCTTCACCATCTATCATATTAAAAAGAATATCTTCGTTTACATCTTTTACGCCTGAGACAAAAAAATCCAAAATAGCTTTTTGTCTTTGATCGTAAGTAGGTAAAAAAATCGTTTTATTTTCGTTTTCAATATTAGCAATTCTCATTCCAGCAACTGGCCCCTTCCATGGTATATTAGAAATTGCAAGTGCAATTGAGGCGGCAATAAAAGCTGGAAAGTCTGGATCGTTTTTACCATCAAAAGCAAAAACAGTTAAAACAACTTGAACTTCTTTTCTTAAACTGCTTGAAAAATAAGGACGGATTGCTCTATCTATTAATCTTGCGACAAGAACCGCCTCTTCAGAAGGCCTCCCCTCTCTCCTCATAAAACGAGAACCTTTTATCTTTCCCGAGGCGTAATATCTTTCTTCATAGTCAACGGTCAAAGGGAAAAAATCTGCCTCAATTTCATTCTCTGACATTGTAGCAGTCCCGAGAACAACCGTTTCTCCAAAAGAAACAAGCGCCGAGCCTGATGCTTGAGACGCCAAAAAGTTTGTTTCTATTTTAAGTTTTCTTCCCAAAAATTCCTGCTCGTAAACCATATTATAAAATTATTTCTTATAAAGATATTTTCTCGATTTTCCAATATCGAAAAATCTATCTGCTGCCTCTTTTAGCTTTGAAGAAGTACTCTTCCCGAAAGAAACAATCTCAACCTGCTTGCCTAAATTTTGTAAATACTGAACTAAATGCAAAAAATCTCCATCGCCAGACAAAATTATTACAACATCCAAGAGCGAAGAGACTTTTATCGCATCCACAGTAATTCCAACATCCCAATCTGCCTTTTTAAAACCGCTATAAACTTGAAGTTCTTTCTCTTTGTTCTCAATCCCCAACCTTGAAAGTGCATCAAAAAATGGTTTTTCTTCTCCTTTTTCTGTTTTAATGACATAAGCAATTGCTCTTATTAATTTTCTCTGGCCAACTATATCTTTTAAAAGTTGCCTAAAATTTACTCTTGCCCCGAAAAGATTCTTTGCCGAATAATAAAGGTTTTCAACGTCAATAAATACTCCCACTCTTTGTTCTGAGTGTGTAATAATGCTCATAACTTTAATTTCTTTTTAATAGACTCGTATCTTTTCTCGTCTTCTCTTTTTAAATAATCAAGTAATTTCTTTCTTTGAGCGACTTTCATTAAAAGCCCGCGTCGCGAAGAATTGTCTTTTTTGTTCTTCTTTAAATGTTCTGCTAAATTACTAATTTCCTCTGTTAAAATAGCGATCTGCACATCTGCAGACCCCGTATCTGTCTTATGAGTCCTGTATTTTTTAATAATATTTTCCCTTTTCATTTCTCTTTAAGTCCACCATATAGTAGACAAATGCGTAAAAACGCCAATTAACCTCCATCGACTTTATTTTAATTGGGACAAAACCATTCTACCACAATTTTCCCAAAATAGCAAAAATCACCAAGCTTAAAACGGTTCAAAATTCGAGAAATTTTTTATTTTATTTTATTTTTTTCTTGAATTCTTCAACTAACAATACTGGGTTAGGGTCTATTTTCTGAAATAGAGCTAAATAATAAGAAACCCAGTCGCCAAGTAAAATATTTGAAAAAAACTTTTCAAAAAATCCTTTTTCTTTGACGTCTATAAAGAATATGTCGAATTTCTTTTCTTTTAGAATATTCGCCATAACGCTCATTCTTTTCAAAATATTTCTATCCTCATTCTTATCTCGAATTATAATGATTTTAAGAATCTTTTTTGCTTCTTTTAGTTTTGTTTCTCCAATTCCCACCATCTCGTTATGATTTAATTCTGGAAAAAAATTAAAAAATGAGGGAATTTTTGAATTTTCATTAAATTTTATTTTCCAAATTTTAGCAAGGGAGGAAAAACTGCCAGAAGAGTAAATTACAGGAATAGAATTCTTAAGTTTCTTTGCTATTTTTTTTCCACTCTGCTCAATTCTTTCTGGTTTAAGTGATTTTTCCATAGCCAAAAGCTGTCTATCAATGCTTTTTATGGCACCAAAATTTGAAAGTATCTTTGCTAGAGATGCAAATTGGTAACCAAGGGCACACCTTGGCTGAATACCAAAAGGAACTATTGCAAGTGGTATATTATTCCTTTTTGCAAGATTAAGTATTTTACCACCAGATGTAATTACAGCCATTTTTAAATTCCGTTTTCTCGCTTCTCTAAAAGCGGATATTGTCTCTTCTGTATCGCCAGAATAAGAAATACAAATAATTAATGATTCCTTTTTTGCTTCGCTGGGCAAACCATAGTCTCTATGTATAAATATCGGCAATTTCGTGAATCGTAAATTTGCATTCGCTGATTTCAAAACATTCCCTGGTAAAGCCGATCCGCCCATCGCACAAATAATAATATTGCTTATATTTTTTAACTTGCGATTTACAACTGTTTTTTTCACAGCGTCCAGGCCAACTCTAAATTGTTTTGGAAAATCCAAAATAACTCTTCTCATATTGTTGGACTCTGAGTTTTCATTTTTCATAATTTTGTAAAAATTAATGCGTCAACTCCAAATTTAATTTATCAAATTATGCGAAGCTCCATATTTTTAAAATTTATTTATCCAAACTTCTTTTTTGCTAATTTTGCTGCGCCTACTTCTGGTTCTGGAACCATTGTAATTTTAACATTTTTAAATTTTTTTCTCGCCCCCTCAATAACTTCATCAACTAAGAATTTATTATGAAAAACACTCCCAACTATTGCTATATAAAAATTATCTCTGAGTCCAACTCTTTTTGCAACAGCAGAAACTCCAGAAAATATCTCTTCCAGAACAGATTTTAAAATTACCCCTGCCGCCTTATCTTTTTTTTCAATTGCTCCCGCAAGTAAAGGAGCGAGAGACGCAACTTTAGTTTTTTTATTTCCTTTATAGATAAAATTTGTAAGATTTCTAATATTTTTTACCCCGGTTTTTCTTAGAACCATTTCTTCTAAAATGCTTTCCTCTCCTCTTCCGTCAAAAGATTTAACTGCCGCTCTTAAAATCCTTACCCCTATATCAAAAGCACCCGCTTCATCGCTTAGAATATAATCTAACCCGCCAGCAAAAGCTTCTTTTTTGTCTTTTTTGGCGAAAAAATTAGAACCAGTTCCGCAAATTGCAACAACTCCATCTTGAAGACCCACTGAAGGTAAAATAATTTCAATGTCATTTACTACAACAAACGGACAAGGTAGTATTTTTTTACTAATTTTTTTAATTGCTTCTGTGACATTTTTTTTATCCTCTTTACTATCAACGCCAGCTAAACCAAAATAAGCTCCTTTTATGTTTTTTTTAAAAGAGGGTTTTATTTTTTTTAAAAGAGAATTAAGATTATTTAAAAAATTTCTTTTACCTATATTTCTTAAGTTTAGAGATCTGCCTACTGCTTTAAAAATTTTCTTTTCTTCTGCATCAATTAAAACTAAAGTGCTTTTTGTAGCACCACCATCAATTCCCAAAAAAATTTCTTGGTTTTTTACCATTATTCTATTTTGCTATTCTTGAGAGAAATTTTATCTACTTAAAATCTCACTCCAGAAACTTTGATTCTTGGAGCTAAAATTGCTTTTCTCTAATTTTTCAATCCTTTTTTCCAAATTTTCTATTTTCTTTTCCTGCTCTTCATTTTCTAGAATCAGAGCTTTAACTCCTCCAAAGACATAATGCAAATAAATATCGCGAGAATATCCTTCCCCTTTTCTAAAAGTCTTTGGTATTTTTTCTGAAATTAAACCAATTTGGGTTCCATTTTGGTTAATTTGAGTGTCTTTGCCGTATTCTTTGTCTTTCCATTTGTATGAATAAAGATTTGTGTTCTCGAGTGTGTCTAAAATCTTTCGATAGTCATTATTACTAAAGCTAACTATATCTTTTTTGTACTTTTCAGAAGAAAGTGGTTGATTGGAAGCGCTGTAATAGATTGTATTAACATGTAAGGCTGCGGCGTTTCCACCATTTTGATCTCTCACATATAGATTATGTCCTCCACCAACCAGTATTTTAAAATCATACGATGGAGAGTAAAGAAAAGGAATATCTGAACCTTTTCCTATATGAATATTAGCGTTACCTGCACTAGCTACAACATTACCACTTATATTTGCATATCCAGCAGCATCAATCTGATAAAATTTACTTACTCCATTTGGATTAACATAGTAACCACTATTATCCAAATCTGTAAAACTGGGCGCCCTTAACAAAGCTCCAGACCTTATCTCGGCCGGCGAATAAACAGGCTTTGAATTGTATGCTCTTACCCAAGTTGAATCTGTCATATACCAACCACCACCATAGTCTTGAAAATATAGTCCTGTATTCCCTTGGGCCCTAAACCAATTATTAGCATAAATTGTGCTAATCTGCGATCCAGAATTTGGGTTAAGGTAATAGTCTGTATTATTAGCATCATACATGATTGGAGCGTAAAAATTGCTACTAACGTAACTAGTACCAGAAACATGAAGTTTGTATCCTGGACTTGCAGTTCCTACACCAACATTAGCTCCAACACACATTTGTGTATCACAATCCATCTCGTCCCAGCTGTGGCCAGGATTATTTAAAGAATTTTCATCAGCATAGACATATATACCTACTAACAATAAACTGAAAATTAAAATTGTTGATAAAATGAAGTTTCTTTTTTGCATGAGTTTAACTTACGACTTACAACCTACAACTTATAATATTTCTTGTTGTTGGTTGTTGGTTGTTAGTTATTTACGACCTTTATTATAAATCTCTTTTTTCTGCCATAATAAGGCTAAAGACTAATAAAACAATGCCCGCAATTAAAAACACTGCTATGTTTTTTCCTGTTATTTCCGCAGTAAGTAAAATTTTATCTGGCGAGCCATAATATTTAAAGAATGAAAGAAAATAAAAATCTGCTGCCCTCGCACTTATACCATTAAATATATGAAGCATGTAAGAAATCAATAAAAATCCTCCGCACACACCATAAACTTTCCCTTTACTACCCAAAAGAGAAGAAACTGCTGTGGCAAAAGCGAGTAGAAAGAAACTTAATACTGCTCCAACTAAAAACATTACTATAAGACCCTTAACTCGAGGATTCTCGTTTATCCCATGAATACCAAGACCAACGCTTAATAAACTTATAAAAACTATAATTAATAAAATTACATACGAAGCGGTGAACTTACTCAAAACCAACTTCATTCTTCGTAAGGGCAAGGTAAAAGAAAATTCAGAAGTTCCTTTATCTACCTCTCCGGCCACAATTCTAGAGCCTAAAGAAAAAGCTAAGATACCCAAAATTATAATCCACATTAAAGAAAAATATTCGCCAGAAAGAAAACCCTCGATCGTTGTAAAACTATTAACATTAATTCCAAAAGCTTCTATAAATGCTTTTGGGTAGGCCTTAAAAAGTTCCTCAAAATCTATATTTGATTCTTTAAAGCTGGGAAACATTGCTATCATTAAAACTCCATAGATAGCAACAATCATTGAATATGTAATAATACTCCACTTTCTGTCGAGAAAAATCTTTTTAAAAAATGAAAAATTAATTGGCAGTCTAATTTTTTTCATGATTTTGAACGAAGTGAAAAATTAATGCGTCAGCTCCCATAGTATTTCAAAAAAACATCCTCTAAGTCAGGGTAAGAAAAATTAATGTCTTTTATTTTATAATTTGCCAAAATTTTAATTAAGCGCTCTGTAGCTGAACTTTTTGCAAAAAGACGTATATATTCTTTTCTTGCCTCTAAAATTTCAATATCTTTAATGCTTGAAAAATCTTTTTTCTTATAAGGACCAACAAAATAAATTTCGACCTCCTTCCGCCTGTGTCCTCTTATCTCGTCTATTGTCTCGACATCTGCAAGACGACCCTCCCTTATAATACCAACCCTATCACAGACCTTTTCAACTTCCGGAAGATTATGTGAAGAAAAAAATATAGTAGTTCCCTTCTCTTTCAAATCAAACAACAATTTATAAAATTCATTTTGGGTCAAAGGATCAAGGCCTGAAGTTGGCTCGTCTAAAATCAAAAGCTTGGGCTTGTGAAATATCGCAAGTAAAATTCCTATCTTTTGTTTGTTTCCGCTCGAAAGACTCTTGTAGGATTTATTAAGTTCGCATCCCAATCTTTCTGTGGCTTCTTTTTGAAATTTTTCAAAATTATTTCTATAAAAAGAACCGGCGAATTTTAAAAGTTGCTTTCCGGTCATTTCTCCATAAAGATTTAAATCTCCCGACAAATACCCAATTTCTCCTAAGATTTTTATATAGCTTCTCCCAACTTCTTTATCAAATATAAAAGCCTCTCCAGAAGTTGGTTTTATTAAATGCAAAAGAAGCCTTATTGTTGTTGTCTTTCCGGCACCATTTGGACCTAAGAATCCAAAAATTTCTCCTTTCTTAACTTCTAAATTAAGTTCTTCCACTCCTCGAGTTTTTCCGTAATATTTTGTAAGATTTTTTGTTTTTATAATTGCTTGCATTTTTATTATTATCTATGAATAAAAACACCCGTGCCTATTTTAGCAAATCTATAAACCCTTCTTGCGGCCCCAATACCAAGTCTTACACAACCATGGGAAACAGGAATACCAAGGTGCCATGTTCCTTCTCTATATCCTCCTGGCCAGTAAGGAAGTTCGTGGATAAAGAAATCCCCATAAAATCTTAGGGAATATGGCATATAAAGAGAATATTTTCGTGACCAATGATTTATTTCTCTACCTAAAACTCTAAATCTTCCTCTCGGAGTTTCCATTCCGGGCCTGCCGCTTGAAATTAAATAGCGGGCAATTCTCACGCTGCCCCTAAATAAACTTAGGGTCTGGGAAGAAAGATCAATTTCAATGCGTTTTGTACCCCCAGGACCATTTAAATAAATACAATCTTTTATGGGCCCAGAAATATTCCCTGCCCTGTCCTTAAATTTAATATACACACATTTTGTTCCTGCTGTATTCGTCCCTCCGTATCTTTTTGTTAAAAGCCATCGATATCTTCTCTTGTAACGCTTCCATCTTGTCCATCTTTTTGAATTGTTTGAAAAACGCATATATCGCAATCCTGAAATATTGTCTCTAGCCCTAATAGATAAAATCACACGCGCAGATTTTGTAGAGACGGCTCGTCTGTTAATTATGACATTTCCCTTGGGTGAATTTTTATCATGAATTATAGCATCAGGAGTTAAAGCAGAAACATTTTCTGCCCTATCCTTAAATTGAACATAAACTCTCTTTCTGCCTTGTGAAATCACTCCCCCATAACTTACATCATTTAAATCCCATCCATATAAAGTATTATAAACTCTCCATCCAGTCCATTTATTTCTTCCGTTTGAAAAACGCATATAAAGAACTCCCGAAAGATTATCTGTGGCTAAAAGATTTAACAAAACACGAGAAAATCTTGTGTGTCTACTGCCATTTCTTATTTTTATAGTCCCAAGGGGAGAAGTTGTATCATAAATTATATTATCGCTTTGTACTGAGGAAGGATCGCCTATACCGTTTCTAAATTGAACATAGACATTTTTTACGCCTTGACCAGTATCACCTCCATAAAGAATATTCGTTATATCCCAACTATAATTCGTAGCATAGCTTTCCCAATTTGTCCAAGAAGAATTATCGTTTGAGAAACGCATATCAACTGCGTCAAATCCTATTGCTGTAGCATCTATTGTTAAAGTTACAGAGGGTATCTTGGTATATTGTGAAGCATTGTTTATAACTAAAACATCCGCTCCAAATATTTTTGGGCTAATAAAAAACAAAGACGAAAATATTAAAAAAATTAATCCTCCTTTAGTTAGAGATTTTAAATTTTTCATGTTTTTTAATTATATCAGTAAAAAACAAACAAGAAAAGTATCGAAATATTAAATCAACTTTAATTAACCTATGTTTTCTTTTTCTCCGGGTGTCAAAGATACAAGCCATATCAAAAATGGCCTTCTTAATTTCTCTATGGACCATTCATTGTCTTTAAAAAGCATTGGCTTTTCTATCCGAAAACGAGAAAGCAAAGACATTGTAGCCTTCAGTCCCTGAGGAGATAATTTATTATGCTCTAATAAAAATTGTTGCTTTTTACTCATTTCTAAAGTATACCACAAAATCTCCATTTTGGGGAGATTTCGTTGCCTTTTTTGAGATTTTCTAAGATCTTTCTAGTGGACGAAGTTAGAACCTATTTCCAAAAAAAATTAATTACTTAGTTACTTCAAAGCTACTAAATATTTCATTCAGAAGCTCTCTATTTAAGGTATAATCGCAAGTGAAAAAAGAATATATGTTTCTATCAGTTTTAATAAAAATAAGAACAGTCTTTTTACAATTCTTAGTCGTATATTCATCAGCTCCCCTTGTATGAATCATTTGCAATCCAGATTTTCCGTTTATCTTAATAGGTGTAGTTCCTTTAATATTCTCTTCCCAATTTTTTTTATCATATGTCTGCGCCTCTAAAGTAATGGTTTCTTGTTGGCCATAGTCTACTTTCTCCGGGGGAAAAAAATGTGCATATTTTTCAGGATCACCATAAAATCTGAAAATAGGAGCTCCTTCCTCTTTTGATTTTTTATAACTAATATCTTCTGGTATAACTAATGAAAATTCATGCTCTTGGTCTTTGTAAGAAATTTCCTGACCTTTAATTTCTTTTTCGGTCTCATCTGTGGGTGTAGAACTTGCTGTTGGTGTTGGGGTAGGTGTTGTTTCTGCTAGATCTGGCATTTCTTGTTGTGATTGCCAATAATATATACCACCTCCAATGGCAAGGGCTATTATAAAGACTACAATTAAAGCTGGCCAGCTTGTTTTAGCTTCTTGGTCTATGAACATATTATGTTTTGATATTTTTAGTATACGACCTTTTTGAAGTTAAATCATTCTACCATAAAACAAAAACCCAAGGAATTCACTTCGGGTTTTTGTCCAATATATTGAACATTCAAGGTGGACGAGGAGATTCGAACTCCCCCTAAGAACTCCACAGGTTCTTGTGCTAACCACTACACTACGTCCACCGCGTGAAAATTTTGTAAACAAAATTTATTTACGCGATGCCCTCGGGAGGACTCGAACCTCCAATCTTGACCTTAGAAGGGTCCTGCTTTATCCAGTTAAGCCACGAGGGCATTATTATATTTTTACTTTAGCAATAAAAAAAGAATTTTTCAATAAAAATTCTTTTGGAGATAATATTTATTAAAACCTATAACTACTTAACTCTCTCAACTTTTACTCTTGCAGTTCCTGCAGAAAGTGAAGCAATTTTAGAAAAAGCATTTCTTTCAAGATCGATTACTCTTCCGTTAAATGGTCCCCTATCATTAACAACAACAATAACACTTCTGCCGTTTAAAAGGTTAGTTACAAGAAGTTTTGTTCCGCGAGGGAATGTCAAAGAAGCACAATAATTACCCGGAATATAACTATACCATGAAGCAGATCCGGTTTGTGTTTCTCCTGTTTTTTGAATTTTTGGCGCTGCTTTTGGTTTTTGTTTAACTGTATTTAGTTTTACTTCTTTTTTTATTTCTATTTTTGGTTTTTTTTCTGTTATTGGGTTTACTATTTTCTTTTTCCAAATTTTAATTTTCATACCAGGAGAAACTTCTTCTCCTAAGCTGTAATTTATAAATACTCCTTTAGAAACTTTAAAACCCGCCTCTTCTAAAACCTCCTTAACGGTTTTCTTGGAAGTAAATATCTCCTCACTTTTTCCAAATATATTTAAAGACAGTGGCATTGCTCTTAAAATAATAATTTTCTGCCCCTCTTTTGGTTTTGCAGGAAAAACTATATCTTTCTCGCCAACAACAATTCCGCTGTTTCTTAAAATCTCTTCACTGCCATTGCCAATTGCTCTAATTTTAAATTCAAAACCATTATCCACCACTAAAAGTTCTTTTCCATCTAAAAAGGCCGAATCCTTTTCGGCGCTTATATTTTTAAAAACAGGCACTACTATCAAGGTTAATATCATTACTGGAAAAAACAATTTTCGGATAATACCCACAACAACTTTAATAAATGTATCCTCGAATTTTCCAAGAGTTTTTAGAAAGAGATCTCGAACTTACTACTCCCCAACCATTATAATTCATCTCGGAAATTCTAACGCTACCTCCCGAAACACTCTCAACATATGCAACGTGTCCCCACCAACTTTCTCTTGTTACCATAATGGCACCAGGAACTGGCGTGTAGCCGGTAGCATATCCAGCAGCGCTTGCATTTGATAGCCAAGCAGAAGCATTTCCACCCCAAGGAACACCACCTCTTCTCTGCGCAACATACCAAGTACAATAACCATAAGGGAATCCGTGCGACCCGCCACCATAACGAACAGTTGGCGTTGAAAAACTACTTTCCGAACTCAAATAAGAACTGGATGAATAATCGGATTCAGATGAACTAGAATCATCATTAGAAGCAAGACTGGAAGATGGAACTGGTTCTGGCTTTTCTCCGCCTGGTAAAAATAATAGTTGTCCCTCGACAATTACATTTGCATCCAGCTGATTGTATTCTACAATTTCGTTAATATCACAGTCATATCTATTTGCAACAGAAAGCAGAGTATCCCCCACCTCAACCCTATACATTGCGCCATCTTCTGGAGGAATAGCAAGCCTATCGCCTGGTTGTATAACATCAAGCGCGTCTAAATTGTTCGCCCATAGCAAAGTTTGCATTTTTATCCCGAATTTAGAAGCAACAGTAGAGAGGGTATCCCCTTCCTTTACATAATATTCTACACTTTTCTTTCTGCGATTATCGCCTTCTGAAGAACTACTTGCATAATCTTGACCACTAATTGATTGTTCTTTTTCAACTTCACTTACAACCGTATAGTTGTTTACAGCAGCCACCGTACCTTCATCAATATCTTGATTTAAATTATCTTCTGCAAGAGTGGTACAATTTTCTTTTTTGTAATCTTCCTGGGAAAAACTTACATCTGCGGAAAAAAGAGACGTATCATTAACGTTTGCTTTACTCCCAGAAGATATAACGGGATTTTCTACTACCAACAAAGAAACTAAAAAAACCGCCCCTGAAAAAAGCAGTTTCAATATAATTTTCCCTTCTTCTTTTTTTACGAAATATTTAATTTTGGCGATTTTACCAATAGGTAAAAGCCTTTTTACGGGCATTTTTTGGCCTAAATAAAAATGAGGTCAACAACCTCACCTTCAAAGCAGTATACTCATACAAAAAAATTTGTCAAGGGGTAAAGAAGTTTTTGCGGGATTTATTATTTTTCTTTCTCTTTCTCGCCTATAATTAGTCTTGTTTTTACGGCAACGTCAGGGTTTATAGAAATACTTTCAATACCGTTGTCAATCAAAAATTTTGCAAAGTCAGGAAATGTAGAGGGAGCATCTCCGCAAATACCAGAATATTTTCTTCTGTTTTTACATTCTTTTATAGCATTTGCAACCAACTTTTTAACAGCTTCATTTCTCTCATCTGCAAGATTAGCCAAAATAGCACTATCTCTATCTATTCCCAAAGTAAGCTGGGTTAAATCATTTGAACCAATCGAAATTCCGTCAAAAATATCAAGAAAATTTTCTATTAATATTACATTAGAAGGAATTTCACACATTACATAAACTTTAAGACCATCTCTTCCTTTTGTGAGTCCATTTCGTGACATTATTTCAACCACCTTTTCGCCTTCTTCTAGTGTGCGACAAAACGGGACCATAACTGCAATATTCTTTAATCCATAATCTTCCCTTGTTTTTTTAATAGCTTTACACTCTAAAGAAAAAGCTTCTTTAAACTCTTCTGAATAATAACGTGATGCTCCACGCCAACCGATCATTGGATTTGATTCACTGGGTTCAAAAAGTTTTCCACCAACAAGCTGGGCATATTCATTTGATTTAAAATCAGAAAACCTCACAATGACTTCCTTTGGATAAAAAGCAGTTGCAATTCTTCCAACGCCCTGAGCGAGCTTTTCTATAAAAAATTCTTTTTTATCGTCATAACCGGTGGTAATTTTTTCTACTTCTTTTTTTGTTTTCTTATCAAGTTTATTAAAGTTTAATAAAGCAAGTGGATGAACTTTAATTTCTGAAGTAAATATAAACTCCTCCCTGGCAAGACCTACGCCATCAACTGGCAAAAAAGAAGCTGCGAGAGCTGATTCTGGTGAGCCTATATTTAAACAAATTTTTGTTTTTGTCTTTGGCAAGTCCTTAAATTTATGCTCTTTAATTAAAAAAGGAACCTTGCCCTGATAAACAAACCCCCCTTCTCCTCTTGAACCATCTACGGTAATAAATTTCCCTGATTTTATTTTTTTTGTGCCGTCTCTTGTACCCACAACACAGGGTATTCCAAGCTCACGGGAAATTATAGCTGCATGGCAGGTCCTTGAACCTTCATCTGTTACAATGGCTGAGGCCATTTTCATTATCGGCTCCCAGTCAGGATCTGTCATTTCAGTAACTAAAACTTGATCTTTTTTAAACCTGCCGATGCCTTTTATATCACCAATAACATTCGCCCTGCCTTGCCCTATTTTCTGGCCAATTGAAATTCCGCGCGCTAAAACTTTTGGATTTTTCTTCATTTGATATTCCACAAAACTTTTCTTTTCTTCTCCCCTGTGTATTGTCTCGGGCCTTGCTTGCACTATGTATAATTTGCCGCTTTTGCCGTCTTTTGCCCACTCAATATCCATTGGCTGCCAAGTCCCTGCTTTCTTTGAATAATGCTGTTCAATTTTAATTCCCCAGTAAGCAAGCTTTAATACTTCATCGTCCGACAAAACAAAAGTGTCTTGTTCTCTCTCTGAAGTCTTTACTGTCTTTGTTAAATTTCCTCTACTACCCCTTATCATTTTAAGCTTTTTTGTTCCTATTTTTTTCTTAACTATCGCGGGAAATCCCTTAAGGAGCATTCTCTCTGCTACAAAAAATTCATCGGAAGTGATTCTTCCCTTAACTATCATTTCTCCAAGTCCCCATGTTCCGTTTATAACAGAAATGTCGGGAAAACCGCTTTCTGTATCAAGCGTAAACATTATCCCAGCACAAGCAAGGTCAGATCTTATCATTTTCTGAACGCCAACTGAAACTGCAATTTGCATGTGGTCAAATCCTTTCTCTTCCCTATAAGAAATAGCCCTTGCTAAAAAAAGAGAAGCAAAGCATTTTTTAATAGAAGATAATAATTGTTTCCTTCCTCTCACGTTAAGATAAGTTTCATGCATTCCAGCAAAGGAAGCTGTTGGTAAATCTTCTGCTGTGGCGCTTGAACGAATAGCAACATCGGTATTTTTCTCGCCGTATTCTTTGCTAAGTTTTTGGTAAAAATAGATTATTTTTTCCTCAAGATCTTTTTGAATCCTAGAATTTAATATTAGATCTCTTATTTGGTTTGATTTTCTACGAAGGTCTTTTACATCATTGGCATTTATTTTCGAAATTATCCCTTTAATTTTTTCTTTTATTCCTGCCTCTTCTAAAAAACTAAAATAAGCTTCTGACGTTAAAGAAAAACCATCGGGGATAGCTATACCTTCGCTTTTTAACTCTCTTATCATCTCACCCAAAGAAGCATTTTTGCCGCCAACCAGCGACACATCTTCTATCCCCGTATCTTTAAACCAAACTATTTGACGAGCCATAATTTTAAAAAGTTAATTTAAGGCTCACTAATAAATTACTTTTTATTTTCTTTGTCTTCCTTTGCTTTAGGCTTTTCAGGAGAGGGCTCTTCTTTCTTTTGTTCTCCTTTAGTCTTTTGTTCTCCTTTAGTCTTTTGTTCTTTTTCAATTTCATTTTTTGATTCCTTTTTTTCTAATTCTTTTTTCTCTTCCTTGACTTCTTTCCCATTGGTTTCATTCTTTTCTTCTTTTTTTATACCCTCTTTACTTTCTTCGACTTCTTTTTTCTTTTCTTTCTTCTTCTTAATTTTAACAAACCTCTTTTTGCCTTTTAATATATTTTCTTCCAATAAAATATTATAAACAGTATCTGAGGGTTGCGCTCCTCTTCCAATCCAATATTTTATTTTCTCTGCATTTATTTTTTTCTCTTTTTTTATAGTATTTAAAAAACCAAGTTTTTCGATAAACTTTCCTTTTATTGGAGCTGTTTTCTCTGCTAATACTATTCTAAAAAATGGCTGATTCTTTTTACCTACTCTTTGTAATCTTATTACTAACATAATTTTATAAAAATTAATAATTTGTTAAAATTTGTTGCTAATGATTTCCTTAAATGCCTTCCTTGCGGCAGCTTCTTCTGCTTCCTGTTTTGAAGAACCTTCTCCTTCTCCAATTAATTTATTTTTTAAATAAACACCTATTAAAAAATTTTTTTTATGCTCAGGGCCCCACTCTCTTATGACTTTATAAATGGGCGTAATATTAAATTTTTCTTGCGCAAGTTCTTGAAATTTACTTTTTGGGTCTTTTATGTCTTTTTCGCTTAAAATATCGCTCACCCGGGATAAAATCTTATTTTCGATAAAATCTTTTGCTTTTACAGTTCCCTGATCGATAAAAATTGCTCCAATTATCGCTTCAAGCGTATTGGCTAAAATATATTTTCTTGCTTTGCCTTTATCGTTTTTCTCCCCCTTAGAAAGATATAAAAATTCCTCTATTCCAATGTCCTTTGCAATATCAGATAATGTTTCTGTCCTTACAATAGCTGCCCTCATCCCCGTCATCTCGCCCTCTGGTTTTTCAAATTTTTTATAAAGATAATCGCTTACTACAAACTCAAGAACAGCATCTCCCAAAAACTCTAATCTTTCATTATTCTCCCAAGAACATTCTGGGTGTTCATTTAAATATGATCTATGCGTTAAGGAATGATTTAATAATTCCTTATCCTTAAAATGAACGCCGAGAATTTTCTCGAGAGAAGAAATTTTCTTCTCCATAATTATTTTTTATAAAATTTTTTTGAACTACTTTAAACTGCGGAATTCTTTAAGAAATTTTATTATCACTTTTTTTTCAAATAGTCAATTACTTCTTCCATCGTCTTTCTTACTCCTTTATATTGTTTTAAGGAGGGTATCTCTTCTAAAGAAAACCATTTTACATCTTTTATACCAGAACTTTTCTCGCACTCTAACTCTTCCTTCTCATCGGCTTGAATAAGAAAATCAGTAACTTTTCTCGTGCCTTCTTTATATGTTCTCTCTCCTAAATTCTTAATAATTTTTAAATTTTTAAGACCAGTTTCTTCCTTAACTTCTCTTAGGGCTGCTTCTTCTAATTTTTCCCCTTTCTCAATATGCCCCTTTGGAAAAGTCCAGTGATTAAAAACATCTAAAACAAGCGCTATCTGACATTTGTCGTCTTTTTTTCTAAAAACCGCTCCCCCGCCCAATATTTCTTGATTTTTTTCTGTTTGACTCTCAACTTCCTCTACCTCTTTATATATTGTACCAAGCACTCCGTTTACAAACTTACCAGAAGTTTCCCCGCTAAAATTCTTTGCTAACTCAATTGCTTCATTAATAGCTACCTTTGGGGGTACCTCTTCTTTATTACTAAAAAGAAGTTCGTAAATTCCTATGCGCAAAACATTTCTATCAATTATATTAATTTGCGGAAGAGGCCATTGAGGAGCGCATTTTTCAATTATCTTATCAATCTCGCTTAAATGATCAATGACGCCTTTAACAATTTTTTTTGCAAAGTCCACATCGTCCATACCGGGAGCAAATTCTTTAACATTGCGGTCGGTAATTTCTTTGAGGCTATCTGTTTTTAATCTTAAAAAATCCCATTCATATAGAGATTGCATCGCAATTGAACGAGAAAGATGTCGATAGGCCATAAGTTTTTATTTTTTTGAAAGTCCTTCCATCGATAATGGTTTTTTTACTTGTTCTTTATCTGCTTCTTTTAATTCTTTTTCCTTTTGTCTTTTTTCTTTCTTCTCAAGCCTTGCTAAAACATCAATGACTTGATTGTCTTTATAATAACCACAATTCTGACAAACGTTATGTGGTAAAACAGTTTGCTTACACTTTGGGCAAACAGAAAGAGACCGTTCTTTTAATGCAAGATGGGATCTTCTTCTGTTTCTTCTTGATTTTGTGTGACGTTGTTTTGGAACTGCCATAAATCTAAATAAAAAAACGAGCTACTATAAATCTAGGGAATTAATTTATAAATTATGGGAGCTACGCATTAATTTTTCGATCTGCTCAAAATTATGGGAGCTACGCATTTCGGCCAAAGGCCGATCAGCCTCGGGCTGAAATTTTTACTTCGTTCAAAATTATAGCAGAAAAATTTAATCTTACAAGTTTTAAATTATCTTTCATCTCTAATTGGCCTGAAGGTTTTTCTATGGATCTTGCAAAAACCATATTTTTTTATTCTTTTTTTATGAAATTTTGTTCCATAACCCTTGTGCCTACAAAAACCATACTCGGGATATCTCTTGTCTATTTTTTTTAAAAACCTATCCCTTTTAACCTTGGCAATAATAGAAGCAGCAGCACAAGAAAAAACTTTCTCATCGGCCTTAACAATAAGCTTATGTTCTATCTTTTTTAATTTTTTTGAACTAATGTGTTTACCGTCTATTATTAAAAAATCAGGTCTTCTTTTAAATTTAGCAACACATCTTTCCATTGCAAGTTCTGTTGCATTTTTAATGTTCGCTTTATCAATAATCCCTTCTGAAACCATACTTACAGTATATTCAAGGAACGAACAACTTATTAAAATTTTAAAAATATTTTCTCTTTTTTGTGGTGATAATTTTTTTGAATCTTTTACAATCTTTAACAAGCTTTTAAATTTAAATCTTTCGTTTTTATTTTTTATATTTTTATTTAAGATTATTGCTCCCACAAAAACAGGACCCGCCAAAGCACCCCTACCTGCTTCATCAAGAGAGACTATTCTTTTATATCCTTTCTTCCAAAGTTTTTTTTCCTCACTTAAGTTTGGGTATTTCATTTTTAAATTATAACAATAATGGGGCGGAAACAAGATCCGCCCCAAGCCAGTACCACCTATAAGTCCTCAAAAACGCAACGGATGAAGGTTTACTGTCACTTTCTTGTGACAATTAAACCCCCTGCACTCATATTGAAAGATGCTGCGTTCTCTGTCCAGCACAAGTAAAATCCATTCGGATCCACACGGACAGATAATTTTCAATTTTTTTCTTAACACCTCCTCTATGAGCATTGAGTTCCGATTGGTGTTTTGAAGAATCTCTCCGAAGACCGGAAAGACTTTTTTGTCAAGAGCATTCCTGCTAATCCTCCAACCCTCAAAAAAAACGAGATCGTCTCTTCCAAGGATTATTTTCCTTGGCCTGTTATAAGCAAACATTAAAACCTCCTTAACTTAAATCTTAACCTCCACACCAATTATTATCACAATCTCAAAGAGAGTCAACAGCAAAATTTGTTAATTTGAAAACCCACCTTAAATAAAGTATATTAATATAAAAATCAAAGAAACAACCGGTAACTAGCAACTGGTAATTTTTATTTTTGTATTTTAAATTACTAATTATTATTTACTCTATTATGTCAGATTTCACCCATCTTCACGTCCACACTCATTATTCTCTCCTCGATGGACTGCCAAAAATCGATGAACTTTTAAATTATACAAAAGAACTAGGCATGGATTCTGTTGCAATTACGGATCATGGCACAATGTATGGTGCGATTGAGTTTTATCAGAAAGCGAAAGAGGTTGGTATAAAGCCAATTATTGGGCAAGAATTTTACTTTGCAAAAGAAAAAATGACTCAACGTCGACCAAATATTGATGATGCAAGATATCATTTAATTTTGCTTGCAAAAAATTTTAAGGGTTATCAAAACCTAGTTGAGTTAACCTCTAAGGCCTGGCTTGATGGCTTTTATTACAAACCAAGAATTGACGAGGAGTTGCTTGAAAAATATACGGATAATTTGATTTGTATGACTGCTTGCATTCAGGGAAAAATACCAAGGTTGATTCTTTCCGGAAAAATTGATGGGGCGGAAAAATTAGCAAAAAAATATAAAGAAATGTTTGAAAAGGATAGTTTTTATCTTGAAATACAAAGTCATCCAAGTATTCCGGAACAAGAAAAAGCAAATAAAGCCATGATAGAAATGTCCAAAAAATTTGATATTCCACTTGTTGCAACGAACGATGTTCATTATTTAAAAAAAGAAGACTCCGAAGCTCAAGATATTTTAATGTTAATAAACACAAACGCAAAACCAGATGATCCAGAAAGGTTAACGATGAAAAACGAAAATTTATCTTTTAAAAAAGAAGAGGAATTTAAAAAAGCTTTTAAAAATGTTCCTGAGGCAATTAAAAATACTAAAAAGATAGCAGAAATGTGCAGTGTAGATGTTGAACTTAATGACACAAAACTTCCTCATTTTAAAGTACCAAATGGGGAAAAACCCGATAAATATTTAGAAGAGTTATGCCAGAAAGGGATAAAAGAACGCTTTAAAAAAGAAACTCCTGAGGTTAAAGAAAGGCTTAAATACGAACTTTCTGTTATTGAAAAGATGAATTTTTCTTCTTATTTCTTAATCGTTTGGGATTTTGTAAATTGGGCAAAAGAAAATGGAATTGTTGTAGGACCAGGCAGAGGATCGGCGTCCGGTTCTTTAGTCTCCTATCTTTTGGATATAACAGAAGTAGATCCTTTAAAATATGATTTGCTTTTTGAAAGATTTCTTAATCCTGATAGGGCCGCCGGACTTCCTGATATTGACCTCGACTTTGCAGATACAAGAAGGGATGAGGTGATAGAATATGTAGCAAAAAAATACGGCCAAGATAAAGTGGCAAGAATTATAACTTTTGGAACAATGGCAGCAAAACAAGTAATAAGAGATGTGGGAAGGTCTCTTGGTTATAATTACACTTATTGTGACAGAATCGCAAAAATGATTCCTCTCTTTGCGACGCTCAATGAATCTATAGGAAGAGTGGCAGAGTTTAGACAAATATATAAAACAGATCCAAAGGCAAAAAAAATGATTGACATAGGAAAAAAACTTGAAGGCGTCGCAAGGCACGCCTCAACTCATGCTTGTGGTGTTGTAATCGCAGATAATCCTCTAACCGAGCTTATCCCCCTGCAACGCGCATCTCAAAATGGTGATGAAACTATTATCACCCAATATGAAATGCATACAATAGAAAAACTGGGGCTTTTAAAAATGGATCTTCTAGGTCTTAAAAACCTTACGATTATTGAAGAAACTTTAAAATTGGTTAAAAAACTTCACAAAATCAACATCGACATTTCAAAACTTCCGCTTGATGATAAAGAGTCTTATAAGCTTCTGCGCGACGCAAACACAACAGGAGTCTTCCAGTTGGAGTCTGATGGAATGAAAAGATATCTAAAGGAATTAAAACCAACTATTTTTGAAGATATCATCGCAATGGTTGCACTTTATAGGCCCGGTCCAATGGAGTTTATTCCAGAATATATCGCAAGAAAACACGGCACAAAACAAGTTGAATATCTCGATGTAAAATTAAAACCAATTTTAGAAAGCACTTTCGGTATATGTATATTCCAAGAACAACTTATGAGAATAGCAAGGGAACTGGCAGAATTTACAATGGCAGAGGCTGATTTTTTAAGAAAAGCTGTTGGAAAAAAAATTAGAAGCTTGCTTTTGGAACAAAAAGAAAAGTTTGTCGGTGGAATGATAAAAAATGGCTTTAACAAATCACTTGCTCAAAAAATTTGGAATTGGGTAATACCGTTTGCAAGATATGGCTTTAATAAAGCTCACGCGACAGCTTATGCAATGATAGCATACCAAACTGCATATCTTAAAGCCCACTACCCTATCGAGTTTATGACCATCTTAATGAATACTGAACAAAAAAACTTAGATAGACTTAGAATTTTACTTGAAGAAACAAAAAAAATGAAAATAGAAGTCCTGCCTCCAGATATTAATGAAAGTCTTTCGAAATTTACTATTGTCGATAACGACAACATTCGTTTTGGTCTAACCGCTATTAAAAACGTTGGCCAGAATGTTGTTGAAAAAATTGTTGAAGAAAGAAAAAAAGATGGGCAATTTAATTCAATTGAAAACTTTGTTGAAAGAATGCCCAAAGAAGTTTTAAATAAAAAATCAATAGAAAGCCTAATTAAGTCAGGTACCTTTGATAATTTAGAAGAACGGGGTAAACTTCTTTACAATCTTGAAAAAATTCTTGAATACGCAAGAAGTTCCCAAAAAACAAAAGAAAATGGTGATATGTCTCTTTTTGGAGGAGGCTCTTCCGCTGTAAAAATAAAATTAGAAGAAAATAAAGAAAAAATAACAGAAGATGATAAAATAACTTGGGAAAAAGAACTTCTTGGAGTATTTGTTTCTTCTCACCCCATGGATAATTTCAAAGAAAAAGTAAAAAATCATCTATCAATTAATGACCTTAACCACTCTTTCGCTAACCAAAGAGTAAAAGTTGCTGGCGTTATTTCAAAAATCCAAAAAATTATAACAAAACAGGGGGAACCAATGCTTTTTTTAGAAATTGAAGATCTCACTGGAAAAATTGAAATTCTTGTTTTTC